>JAURXS010000477.1 GCA_030654305.1 bacterium
TCGCCGGCCGCCAATTCGCCCTCGGCCAGCACCGCAACCAGCGCCCCGGCCAGATCGTGGACCGTCAGCCGCGCCCGGACCGGCGCTTCCAGGGCGAAGGTCACCGTCGTCAGCGGGTTGAAGGGATTGGGATGGCTGCCCAATCGCAGGTTCGGGGCCGCCGGCAGGTCACCGGCCCCGGTCGCGCCCGACAGTGCCTCGGAGGCCCCGATCAGCGCCGCGGCGAACGCCGGACCGGTCGCCGCGTTGGCGGCGGCGTTGGGATGGGAGTCGCCGTCGTAGTGGCTGCGCTCGTAGACGTAGCGCAGCCGGTTGGCCGCCGCCGAGCCGTCGTCGGGCGCGGCCAGCAGGTCGAACAGGTCGAAGGCGACGACGTTCGGGCGGCCGGCCAGGTAGTCGTCCGAACACAGCCAGTCGGCGAAGGCGCGCGCCCGCGTCGCCTCGGCCGTGTTGGTGGCCAGCCGGTGGCGCGGCGGCTGGCTCATCACCACGAACACGTGCCCGGGGTGCTGGTCGAACACGTCGCGCATCTGCAGGTACCATTGCTTGCGCGCGGCGAGCTCGGCGTCGGTCTCGATGTTCGAGGCCGGGTAGCAGGACTTGAACGCGATGACCTGGTGGTTCTGCAGGATGAGGTCGCGGGCGCCGTTGGCCGTGGTCCACAGCGCCAGCAGGCCGTCGGGGTCGGTGTTGTCACCCGGGATCTGGTAGCTGACGCCGGGCTGGTCGCCGTCGGGTCCGGTCAGGCCGAGCGCGTTGTAGTCGTGGTCCCAGAACGCGTATGCGGTGCCGTGCAGGGCGTTGTGGTCCGCGATGCAGTCGCGGACGTCGCCCTCGGCGATGACGTTGCGGCCGGTCGAGTGGTGCAGGAAGAACAGGTTGGTGAGCGTCTCCGCGGCGGCGGTCGTCGCCGCCGGCGCGGCCAGGGCGAGCGTCAGCAGGAGCGTGATCGGGCGTCGCATGGTGCACTCCGTCGGTGGAGGTGGGCGTGAACGGCTCCGCCGCCGGTGTGCAAACGGGGGTCCAGGCGGCGGGCGGCCGCGGCGGCCGGAGCCATGCGGCGCGTCCCGGCGCGTCGATCCGCCCGTCCCCGTCGATCGAAACAAGGCCGCCCGGGTCCTCGATCCGCAGGCCCCGCCGGCATCGTGCAGGATGAAAGCGGTTCCCGGGGCAGACCGCACGCCTAGCGGCCCATCAGATGGCCTGTGCGGATTTCACGCCGCCCGCCGGCCGGTGAGCGAGCGTTCGCTGAAAGAAAGAACCCGCGAAAACGGCGGATTGAAGGCTGCTTTGGGGAGTTCCGCTCCACAGCCGACATACGGGACACGAGAAATCCTTATTGATCGACCCTTGACAGTTCCAGCCGGAACAACCTGTATTGGCAGCGACATGCCGCGCGGCGGGCCGCGACTTCGCCCCGCCCCGCACCGTCCGCGACAGGGACCATCCGTCACCCTTCGCACGGGGGTTGGTGCCCGATGACACAGACGCCCTGCCTGGCCGCCGTCGCGACCGGGCTGCACGCCGGCTACGCGATCGTCCTGCTCTTCCTGCTGTTCGGGATCTTCTTCGGGAACCTGGCCCTGGGCATCGCCCGGCTGGTGCGCCCGCGCAAGCCCGGCGGGGAGAAGGCGGTGACCTACGAGTGCGGCGAGCTGCCGAGCGGCTCCTCGTGGGTGCGCTTCAACATCCGCTTCTACCTGGTGGCGCTGTTCTTCATCGTCTTCGACGTCGAGGTCATCTTCCTGTACCCGTGGGCGGTCGTGTTCCGGCCCCTGTCGGCGGCGGCCGGTTCGCTGGTCTTCGTCGAGATGGTGATGTTCCTCGGCATCCTGGCGATCGGCCTGGCCTACATCTGGGTCAAGGGCGACCTGGACTGGGTCAAGAGCCTGGCGCGCCGCAGCGGCACGGAGGTGGGCGGGGAATGACGCAGGACCGGAAAGACTACGTCGAGTCCGTGACCCCGCCCGAGGGCTACGACCCGCGGCGCGAGCAGTGCCTGGACTTCCACCTCGCCGAGGACCTGGCCGCCATGGCCGGTTCCGACGACAAGAACTTCATCCTGACCACCGTCGACAACCTGTTCGACTGGGCGCGCCTCTCGAGCGTCTGGCCGGTGACCTTCGGCCTGGCCTGCTGCGCCATCGAGATGATGGCCGCCTCGGCCACGCGCTACGACATCGACCGCTTCGGCGCCGGCGCCTTCCGGGCCACGCCGCGCCAGGCGGACCTGATGATCGTCTCGGGCACCGTGACGGCGAAGATGGCCACGCGCCTCAAGCGCATCTACGAGCAGATGCCCGAGCCCAAGTGGGTGGTGGCCATGGGCTCGTGCGCGATCGGCGGCGGCCCGTACTTCAAGTACGGCTACCACGTGGTCAAGGGTGTGGACTTCATCGTGCCGGTGGACGTGTACATCCCCGGCTGCCCGCCGCGCCCCGAGGTGCTGCTCGACGGCCTGATGCGCCTGCAGGACAAGATCCGGGGCCGCCGGGACGACGCCAAGCCTCCGAAGTGGGTCGCGGACTACGCCCGCAAGATCCCCTACGTCAAACGCTGAACGGGACGGGACGACCATGGAAGCGACGGCCATCCACGCGCTGCTGCAGAGCCGGTTCGGCGACGCCGTGTCGGACTACGTGGACGGGTTCGAGAAGGGCTCGCTGGTCGCGGCCGGGCGCGTCGCCGAGATCGCGGCGTTCCTGCGGGACGATCCGGCGCTCGGCTTCGAGTCCCTGATGTGCCTGACCGGCCTGGACTGGGACGGCTACGACGCCTCGGGCAAGGGCAAGAGCGTCGACATCCTGGGCTACGACGTGCTGGGCCGCCCGCAGGCCTCCGACCGCGTCGGCGACGGCGACCTGGGCGTGGCCTACGCCCTCTACTCCCACCGCCACGGCCACAAGCACACGCTGTTCGTGCGCGTGCCCCGCGCCGCGCCCGAGGTGGCCTCGGCGGCCGCAGTGTGGCCGACGTCCGCCTGGCACGAGCGCGAAGCGTGGGACCTCGTCGGGATCCGCTTCACGGGCCACCCCGACCTGAAGCGCATCCTGCTGGACGAGGACTGGGAGGGCCACCCGCTGCGCAAGGACTACGTGATGCCGGGCGCCTGGCAGGGCGTGCCCCTGGACGGCCGCGACTACGCGGCCTGCAAGTGGGACGAGTCGGGCGTGACGCTGCCCGACGACGTGAAGCGGCCGGACGAGCCGAAGCAGCCCGACGAGACGACGCGACCCGAGACCGGGAACCAAGGGTAGGTGGGCATGAGCGAGACGGCGGCCGGCCGCGGCTGGGGCGGGCAGGACGTGCGGCGGGAGCTGCACTCCGAGCTGCTCGAGATCAACATGGGACCCCAGCACCCGGCCACCCACGGCGTGCTGCGGCTGCTGGTGCGCACCGACGGCGAGATCGTCCACGGCGTCACCGCGCACATCGGCTACCTGCACCGCTGCGCCGAGAAGATCGCCGAGGGCTGCGACTGGCGGCAGTGGATGGTCTACACCGACCGCTTCGACTACCTGGCCCCGATCAACATGAACTTCGGCTACGCGGTGGCCGTCGAGCGGATGCTGGGCGTCCAGGTCCCCGAGCGCGCCGAGCACATCCGCGTCATCTGCGCCGAGCTGCAGCGCATCGCCAGCCACCTGATCGCCATCGGCACCTTCGGCCTGGACATGGGCGCCTGGACGCCGCTGCTGTACTGCTTCCGCGAGCGCGAGGAGATCCTGAACATCCTCGAGCGCCTCACCGGCGGCCGCATGCTCTACAACTACTTCGACATCGGCGGCCTGCGCTTCGATACCTACGACGGCTTCGAGCGGGACGTCCTGGCCTTCGTCAACATCATGGAGCAGAAGATCCCCGAGTACGACACCCTGCTGTCGTACAACAAGATCTTCATCGAGCGCACCGCCGACGTGGGCGTCATCGACCTGGCGACCTGCCTGGCCTACGGCTGCACCGGGCCGGTGCTGCGCGGCGCGGGCGTCCCCTTCGACTGCCGCAAGGACGACCCCTACTCCATCTACGACCGCTTCGAGTTCGACATCCCCTACGGCGAGGGGGAGCAGGGCACCGTCGGCGACTGCTGGGACCGCTACATGGTGCGCATGCGCGAGATGTACGAGTCGTGCCGCATCATCCGGCAGGCGGTCGACGCCCTGCCCGGCGGCCCGGTCAAGGCCGAGGACCTCAAGAAGCTGGTCAAGGTGCCCCAGGGCTCGCTGTACACGCGCACCGAGAGCAGCAAGGGCGAGATCGGGTACCACATCTTCGCCGACGGCGGCAGCAAGCCCTTCCGCACGAAGGTGCGCTCGCCGTCGTTCTCGAACCTCCACGTGATCGAGAAGGTCGGACCGGGCATGATGCTCTCCGATCTCGTGGCGACGGTCGGGTCGCTGGACATCGTCCTCGGGGAGATCGACAGGTGACGCCATGCAAGTGATGACCGACCTCTTCGCGCGGATCTTCGGCGACGGCCTCTCGCCGCTGGGTCTGCTGGTCGCCGGCGGGCTGACCATGGCCCTGATCATGGCGCTGGTGATGGCCTCGTGCGCGATCGTCTTCACCTGGGCGGAGCGCAAGGTGGCCGGCTTCATCCAGAGCCGCTACGGCCCCATGCGCGTCGGCCGCTGGCACGGCGTGCTGCAGCCGGTGGCGGACATGGTGAAGATCCTCGGCAAGGAGGACATCGTCCCGCAGGACGCCGACAAGCCGCTGTTCATGCTGGCGCCGTTCGTGATCTTCGTCGGCTCGCTGATGGCCTGGGCCGCGATCCCCTTCGCGCCCGGCTTCATCGCCGCCGACCTGGACCTGGGCCTGTTCTACATCTTCGCGGTCAGCAGCGCCGCGACCATCGGCATCCTGATGGCCGGCTGGGCCTCGAACAACAAGTGGTCCCTCTACGGCGCCGCCCGCGGCGCCGCGCAGGCCGTCAGCTACGAGATCCCGCTGGCCCTGGCCTGCATCCCGGTGGTGATGATCACCGGCTCGCTGAACATGAACGACATCGTGATCGCGCAGCAGGGCGGCATCTGGCGCTGGCACTTCCTGCACGACCCGTTCCTGTTCGTGGCGTTCCTGCTGTACTTCGTGGCCTCGATCGCCGAGGTGAACCGCGGCCCCTTCGACCTGCCCGAGACCGAGTCGGAGCTGGTGGCCGGCTACCACACCGAGTACACCGGCATGCGCTTCGCGTTCTTCTTCCTGGCCGAGTACGCGAACCTGTTCCTGGTCTCCTGCGTCGCCACGGCGGTGTTCCTGGGCGGCTGGCAGCCGCTGTTCGGGCCGGTGTTCCTGCCGGGCCTGGTGTTCGTGATCAAGGCGGTGCTGCTGGTGCTGCTGCAGATGTGGCTGCGCTGGACGCTGCCGCGCCTGCGCGTCGACCAGCTGATGCACGTGTGCTGGAAGGTGATGGTGCCCCTGGCGCTGGTCTGCGTCCTGGGCGCCGGCATCTGGATGTTGGCGACGGGCCAGGCGGGCTGACCGTCGCGCCACCGGAGCGGAACATGACCCAGTATCTGCGCGGAATCTACGACGCGGTGGCCTCGGCCCTGAAGGGCATGAGGATCACCGCCAAGCACGTGGTGCGCAAGCCCGTCACGCTGCAGTACCCCGACGAGCGCTGGGTGCTGCCGGCGCGGTTCAAGGGCTTCATCATCAACGACACGAACCTCTGCGACGGCTGCCTGCGCTGCGCCAAGGTCTGCCCCGTGGACTGCATCTACATCGAGACCATGGGCAAGGGCAAGGACCGCTTCATGCACCGCTACGCGGTGGACTACAACAAGTGCATCTGGTGCGGCCTCTGCACCGAGGAGTGCCCCACCTTCGCCTGCCAGCACAGCCTCGACTACGACCACGCGCTGTACGACCGCAGGCGCCTGGTCTACGAGTTCGTCGACCCCGAGCGGCCGGTGCCCTGCCACAAGGAGCGGCGCCAGCAGATGGGCTACTTCGTGGAGCAGGTCGCGGCGGCGCCGCCGGACCCCGACCGGATCGCCAAGGCGCCCCGACGTGCGGACCTGCCGGAGGCGGCGCCCGGCGCCGGCGGCGGGGAAGGAGGGGGATCGTGAGCGGAGACCTCGTCTTCTACGGTTTCGCGCTGCTGACGGTGCTGTCCGGCTTCTTCGTCGTGGCCAGCCGCAACGTCGTGCACGCGGCCTTCAGCCTGCTGTTCACCCTGTTCGGGGTGGCCGGCCTCTACGCCCAGCTGGGGGCGGACTTCCTGGCCGTGACCCAGACCGTCGTCTACATCGGCGGCATCCTGGTGCTGGTGATCTTCGCGGTGATGATGACGCGCATCCCGCGCAGCGACGCACCGCGCCGCGGCCTGGACCGGGCCGTGCCTGCGGCGATCCTGTCCCTGCTGGCCTTCGCCCTGGTCTACATGGTGATCGTGGGCACCCGCTGGCCCGAGCGCGCGACCGGCGCGCCGGAGGCGACCGTGGCCGAGATCGGCACGGGCCTGATGACGACCTTCGTCTTCCCCTTCGAGTACGCCTCGCTGGTGCTGCTGGCGGCCATGGTCGGCGCGGCCATCCTGATCCGCGAGCGCGCGCCGGCGGACGAGGCGGCCGGCGCCGACGACGCGGCGGGGAAAGGGGAGGTGCGGTCATGACCGTCGGCCTGGAGCACTACCTGACCGTGAGCGCCCTGCTCTTCGGGCTCGGCATCTACGCGGTGCTGACGCGCCGCAACGCCGTCGCCCTGCTGATGGGCGTGGAGCTGATCCTCAACGCCGCGAACCTGAACTTCGTGGCCTTCGCCCGCTTCGTCGACGGCGGCGTCGACGGGCACATCATGGCCGCCTTCGTCATCGTGCTGGCGGCGGCCGAGGCCGCCGTGGCCCTGGCGATCGTGCTGGCGATGTTCCGCAACTTCGGGACGGTCAACGTGGACACCGTCAACCGGCTGAAGCGATAAGGGAGAAGCATCGCGATGAGCGAACATGCCATCCTGCTGACGGCGCTGGCGATCCTGCTGCTGCCGCTGCTGTCCTACGCGGTCCTCTTCTTCTTCGGGAAGAAGCTGCCGCGGCAGGGCGACTGGCTGGGCACGGGGCTGCTCGGCGTCGCCTGGCTGCTGGCGGTGCGGATCTTCGCCCGCTTCTGGGCCGCCGGCGACCCCGGCCTGCGGGTCGAGGGGGGCGTGCGCTGGCTCGACCTGGGCCGCTTCACGGCCGACGCCGGCATCCTGGTCGACGGCATGACCGCGATCATGCTGGTGGTGGTGACCACCGTCAGCCTGCTGGTACACCTGTTCTCGATCGGCTACATGCACGGGGACCGCCGCTACGAGCGCTTCTTCGCCTTCCTGGGCTTCTTCACCTTCTCGATGCTGGGCATCGTGCTCAGCAACAGCCTGCTGTTCCTGTACGTGTTCTGGGAGCTGGTGGGCCTGGCGAGCTACCTGCTGATCGGCTTCTTCTTCCACAAGCCGTCGGCCGCCGCCGCCAACAAGAAGGCCTTCCTGACCAACCGCGTCGGCGACTTCGGCTTCTTCCTGGGCATCCTGATCTTCTTCACGGCCTACGGGACCTTCAACTACTTCGAACTGTTCGCCGCCGCGCACCTGGACCCGCTGTCGGGCGGCCTGCTGACGCTGGCGGGCGTCGGCCTGTTCATGGGCTGCGTCGGCAAGTCGGCGCAGGCCCCGCTGCACATCTGGTTGCCCGACGCCATGGAGGGCCCCACGCCGGTCAGCGCCCTGATCCACGCCGCGACGATGGTCGCCGCCGGCGTCTACATGGTCGCCCGCCTGCTGCCGCTGTTCGACCCGAACGCCCTGCTGGTGGTGGCCTACGTGGGCGCGATCACGGCCTTCCTGGGCGCGACCATCGCCGTGGTCAAGACCGACATCAAGAAGTCCCTGGCCTACTCCACCATCAGCCAGCTCGGCTACATGGTGATGGCGATGGGCGTCGGCGTCGCCTCGGCCGGCATGTTCCACCTCTGGACGCACGCCTTCTTCAAGGCCCTGCTCTTCCTCGGCTCCGGCTCGGTCATCCACGCCGTCCACACGCAGGAGATGCCGCTGATGGGCGGCCTGCGCACGAAGATGCCGATCACCTTCTGGACCTTCCTGATCGCGACCCTCGCGATCTCGGGCGTGCCCTTCTTCTCGGGCTTCTACTCCAAGGACGCCATCCTGGCCGGTGCTCTGGCCTTCGGCATGACGAAGTCGCACTACGTGCCCTTCCTGCTGGCCCTGATCGCGGCCGGGCTCACGGCCTTCTACATGTTCCGCATGGTGTTCCTGACCTTCATGGGCAAGCCCCGCGACGAGGAGCGCCACCACCACGCCCACGAGTCGCCCTGGACGATGACGGTGCCCCTGGTCACGCTGGCCGTCCTGGCCGTGGTCTCCTCGGGCTGGCGCGGGCCGACCGAAGGCTGGTTCTCGCGCTTCGTCGCGCCGTACGACATGGCGCGCATCGTCGAGGAGGCGCCCGGCGCGCCGCACGCCGGCGAGGCCCACGCGGTTCCGGCCGCCGCTCACGAAGAGCACGCCTTGCCGCAGGAGCCCCATGGCGAACCCGCGCCTGCCGGACCGGCGCACGGCGAGACCGCCCACGGCGACGCCCACGACGCCCACGACGCCCACGTTCGCCACCAGGCGCACATCACGGCCATGGTCCTCTCGATCCTGGTCGCCGGCCTGGGCATCCTGGTCTCGTGGCTGACCTACATCCGCGGGCGCATCAGCGCGCCGGCGGTCCTGGCGCGGCTGCCGCGCGTGCACCACGTCCTGCAGAACATGTACTTCTTCGACGAGTTCTACGCGGCGACGGTCTATCGCTTCACGCTGTGGTTCAGCTGGCTCAACGGCGCCTTCGACCGCCTGGTGATCGACGGCATCGTCAACGGCATGGGGTACCTGACCCGCGTGCTGAGCTGGTTCGCCGGTCTCGCGGACCGGTACGTCGTCGACGGTCTGGTCAACGGTGTGGGCGCGGTGATCCAGGGGGCCGGCGAGGGCTTCCGGCGCGTCCAGACCGGGCGGGTGCAGTCGTACCTGGCGTACGCCTGCTTCTCCGTCCTGTTGCTCGTGTTCGTCTTCCGCGCCCTGTAGCGGTGCTACCCCGAGAGGAGCGTCTCGATGGCTGACCATCTCCTGTCCTGGATGACCTTCGCGCCGGTCATCGGCGCGGCGGTGATCGCCGGCCTGCCCGGCCGGTACAAGGATTTCACCAAGTGGATCGCCGCCGCCGCGACCGCCGTGCCGCTGCTGCTGGCGGTGCAGCTCTTCCTGCAGTTCGACCGCACCACGGCGAACATGCAGTTCACGGAGCACTACACCTGGATCAAGAGCTTCAACATCGAGTACTTCCTGGGCGTGGACGGCCTGAGCGTGCCGATGGTGCTGCTGACGGCCCTGCTGTCGTTCCTGTGCATCATCGCCTCCTGGCGGATCGAGAAGGCGGTGAAGGGCTACTTCAGCCTGTTCCTGCTGCTCGAGGCCGGCATGATGGGCGTCTTCTGCGCGCTGGACTTCTTCCTGTTCTACGTGTTCTGGGAAGTGATGCTGCTGCCGATGTACTTCCTGATCGGCATCTGGGGCGGCCCGCGCAAGGAGTACGCCGCCATCAAGTTCTTCCTGTACACGCTGGCCGGCTCGGTGCTGATGCTGCTGGCGATGATCGCCTTCTACTACAACGTGAAGGACCCGGTCACCGGCGGCCACACCTTCAACATGCTGCACATGATGGACCAGGCCAACCACGGCGGCATCCTCGACCTGGCCAACGTCCGCTTCGCGATCTGGATGGGCCTGTTCATCGGCTTCGCCATCAAGGTGCCGGTGTTCCCCTTCCACACCTGGCTGCCCGACGCGCACGTCGAGGCGCCCACGGCCGTCTCGGTCATCCTGGCCGGCGTCCTGCTGAAGATGGGCACCTACGGCCTGCTGCGCATCAGCTACCCGATGCTGCCCGACCAGGCCGTCGGCTTCATGGTGCCGATGGCGATCCTCGGCGCGATCAACATCCTCTACGGCGCCTTCTGCGCCATGGCGCAGACGGACATGAAGAAGCTCGTGGCCTACTCCTCGGTCAGCCACATGGGCTACGTGCTGCTGGGCATGTCGGCGATGAACGAGGTCGGCATCAACGGCGCCGTGCTGCAGATGTTCAACCACGGCACGATCACGGCCATGATGTTCCTCTGCGTGGGCGTGATCTACGACCGCGCCCACCACCGCGACATCAACGGCTTCGGCGGCCTGGGCCTGCAGCTGCCGGTCTACACCTCGGTCTTCTCGTTCGCGCTGTTCGCGGCCGTCGGCCTGCCGGGCCTGAGCGGCTTCGTCAGCGAGGCGATGGTCTTCATCGGCGCCTTCCCGACGCACCGCACGATCACCATCGTCAGCGCCCTGGGCATCGTCGTGGGCGCCGCCTACGTGCTGTGGATGCTGCAGCGCGTGTTCCTGGGCGAGAAGAACGCGAAGTACGACTCGCTGCCCGAGATCAGCGCCCGCGAGCTGTTCACCCTGGTGCCCATCGGCATCATCGTGCTGGTCCTGGGCGTCTACCCGATGCCCGTGCTCGACCTGATGAAGGTGTCGCTGAACCATCTGATCAAGGTCGTGGCCGGCTAGCCGCGGCCGCGACGGGGAGATGCCCGTGAGCGTGGACATGCTGCAGATCCCGGACTGGTCGGACCTGGGCGGCTTCCTGCCCGAGACCGTGATGTTCGGCGCCTTCCTGCTGGCCCTGCTGGGCGACCTGGTCGTCCGCCGGCGGCCGGTCGTGCCCTTCGCCATCGTGATGGCCGGCGCCCTGACGGCGCTGGCCCTCTCCTTCGCCGGGCTGGACGCGCCCGAGCGCACGATCCTCGGCGGCCTGGTGATCGTGGACGGGATGGCGGCCTTCTTCCGCATCCTGTTCTCGCTGATCGCCGTGGTGACGCTGCTGGTCTCCTGGGCGAGCGAGGAGATCATGGGCCGGACCCGCGAGAACAAGGGCGAGTACTACGCCCTGATCGCGCTGATGACCGGCGGCATGATGGTCATGGCCGAGGCCCGCGACCTGCTGATGCTCTACCTGTCGCTCGAGCTGGTCTCGCTGAGCAGCTACGTGATGGCCGGTTACATGCGCAACAGCCTGCGCGCGACCGAGGCCTCGCTGAAGTACGTGATCTTCGGGGCGGTCAGCTCCGGCGTCATGCTCTACGGCCTGTCGCTGCTGTACGGCCTGACCGGTTCGCTCACCTACCTCGGCGTCCGCGACGCCCTGGCCGCCGGCGCCGGCGACCCCCTGTCGCTGCTGACGGTCTGCGTGCTGCTGCTGGCGGGCCTGGGCTACAAGATCGCCATGGTGCCCTTCCACTTCTGGGCCCCCGACGTCTACGAGGGCGCGCCCACGCCGGTGTCCGCCTTCTTCTCGGTGGGCCCCAAGGCGGCCGGCTTCGCCCTGATGATCCGCTTCTTCTACACCACGATGCAGCCGGCGGTCGACCGGGTCGACTGGCGCCTGCTGATCGCCGTGCTGTCGGTGGCGACGATGACCTACGGCAACCTGGTCGCCGTGCGCCAGGTCAACGTGAAGCGCCTGCTGGCCTACTCCAGCATCGCCCACGCCGGCTACCTGCTGATGGGCTTCCTGATGCTCACCGCGGAGGGCCTGCAGGCGATCCTCTTCTACCTGCTCGTCTACGCGCTGATGAACCTGGGCGCCTTCCTGTTCGTGGTCGCCCTGAACAACTCGCTCAAGAGCGAGCACCTCGACGACTACGCCGGCCTGGGCTTCCGCTCGCCCTGGGCGGCCGCGATGATGATCGTGTTCCTGTTCTCGCTGACGGGCCTGCCGCCGACCGCCGGCTTCATCGGGAAGTTCTACCTGTTCGCCGCGGTCATGCACGAGGGCTGGTACTGGTTGGCGATCGTCGGCGTCCTCAACAGCGTGGTGAGCCTCTTCTACTACATGAAGATCGCGCGCACGATGTACTTCACGAAGGCGCCCGCCGACGCGCCCCCGGTGCCGATCGCGCCGCTGCACTACGTCACGCTGGTCCTGCTGGCGGCGCCGACCCTGTTCCTGGGCTTGTACTGGGGCGAACTCAAGGACCTGGCCGACCGGGCCGTCCAGCACTTCACCGCGCTCTAGAGGAGAACCATGCGCACGCTCGCCACCATCGCCCTGGCCCTCGCGGCCGCGGCCTCCTTCGCCGTCGCCGAGACCCCCGCGCCCGCGCCTGCGTCCGGGGCGCCGCTCGACTGGCGCGAGGGCCGCCCCTGGGCCGAGGTCGTCGCCGAGGCGACCGCCGCCGGCAAGCCCATCTTCATCGACTTCTTCGCCACCTGGTGCGGGCCCTGCAAGATGCTCGACGCCCAGGTCTACAACCAGCCCGCGGTCATGGCGGAGCTGGCCAAGCTCGTCACCTACAAGGTCGACGTGGACCAGGAGCCGTTCAAGCCGCTGGCCAAGCAGTTCGGCGTCAAGGCGATGCCCACGATGGTGCTCTGCCGTCCCGACGGCACCGAGATCGACCGCTTCCTGGGCTTCCGCCCCGCCGAGGAGTTCCTCGCCACGGTCGTCGACTACATCGCCGGCCGCAACACGTTGTCCGACCTGCAGGCGCGCCTCACCGCCTCGCCCGACGACCTCGAGCTGCTCGGCCGCCTCGGCACGAAGTTCTCGGAGCGGGGCGAGGTCGAGCCGGCCCGCACGGCGCTGACCCGCGTGCTCGAACTGGACCCGGCCAACGCCAAGGGCCATGCCGCTCCGGCCCTGCAGGCCCTGGCGGAGATGGAGGCCATGGCCCGCGACTACCCGATGGCCGTGACGCACCTGCAGCGGCTGCTGACGGCGTTCCCGGACGCCGTGGACCGCGGCGAGGTGCTAGGCTTCACGGCCTGGGCGCAGGGCCGCGCCGGCGACCTGCCCGGCCAGACCGCCACCTTCCGCGAGCTGCTGAAGCTGAACCCCGACGACGTCCGCACCCTGAACGCCCTGGCCTGGTCCCTCTCGGAACAGAAGCAGGGCCTCGAGGAAGCCACGACCCACGCCCTGCGCGCCGCCGAATTGAGCGGCGACGACCCCGAGGTCTGCGACACCGTGGCCGTGGTCTACTACGCTCGCGGGATGACGGCCGAAGCTCTCGCCTGGATCGACAAGGCGATTGCTGGGGATCCGGGGAACGAGGCCTTTCGGCAGCGGCGCGAAGTGATGGTCCAAGAGACTGCCGGGAAGTGACAATACGGTTCTGGCTCTGAAATTGTCCCTGGCGCGGCCATTGCCGCGCCGGGGGCATGACCACCAACACCCCCGGCTGGCAACCGCCCCTCTGCCCCAACCCCGACTGCCAATTCCACCAACACGTTAGCCCCGCCTGGCACTACAAGCGCAAGGGCTACTTCTCCCGCCGCTGCGCCCCCAAGCGTATCCAACGGTTCACCTGCCTCCACTGCGGGCGCAACTTCAGCACACAGACCTTCTCCACCTCCTACTGGCTCAAACGGCCCGACCTGATGCC
>JAURXS010000478.1 GCA_030654305.1 bacterium
GACGGGGACGGGCGGTGCGGACCCGCAGCGCTGCTGGCGTCCGCGGCCGCCGGCGCCGCCGACCTGCGGGCGGGCAGCGAACTGGTGTGGTGCGTCGGGCCCGAGGGAGGCTGGGAGGACGCCGAACTGGCGCTGCTGGCCGCCGCGGGCCGCACGCTGCGCCTCGGACCGCACCGCCTGCGCACCGGGACCGCCGCCTTGGCCGGCCTGGCGCTGCTGGCCGCGGTGCGCGAGATGATCGTCGAAGCCGGGGCCGTCCCGGGAGTATGATCGGCACGATCCCGCGCGGCGCGGGACGCAACGGGGAACGAGGTGGACCGATGGCGAAATCGGATCTGGCGGCCCGGCTCCAGCAGGAGACCGTCGCCGCCATGAAGGCGCGGGACAAGGACCGCCTGGCGGTGCTGCGCATGCTGCAGGCCGCGTTCAAGCAGGTCGAGGTGGACACCCGCCAGGATATCGACGAGGCGGGGGCGGTGAAGATCGTGCGCTCCTACGCCAAGAAGGTGAAGGACCAGCTGGCCGGGGCCGAGTCCGCCGGACGGCCGGAGCTGGTGGCCCAGGCGAAGGCCGAACTCGTCATCGTCAACGAGTTCCTGCCCGTGGAGCTGGACGACGCGGCCCTGGCCGAGATCGTGCGCGCGGCCATCGCCGAGACCGGCGCGACCTCGCCGCGGGAGATGGGCCAGGTCATGAAGGCCGCGATGGCCCGCGTCGCGGGGCAGGCCGACGGCGGCCGCGTCGGCGCAGCGGTCAAGGCGCAGCTCGGAGGATAGGGGGGACCATGCCCTGGATCTCGGTGGCGGTCGTGGCGGTGGTGGCCCTCTTCGCGGCCGGCGGCTGGCGGGCGGGCCTGGTGCGCCGGCTGCTGGAGCTGGTCGGGCTCGTCGCCGCGGTGCTGATCTCCGCCGCGCAGTGGCGGGCGGCCGGCGCCTGGTTGCAACGCGTCGCCGGGGTCGGGGAGACCGTGGCGCCGCTGGCCGGTTGGCTGCTGGTCTTCGTGGCCGTGCTGCTGGTCTCGCGACTGCTGGCCTGGCTGGTCGGCAAGTCGCTGAACGCGTCGGCCCTGGGCTGGCTCGACCGCGCGGGCGGGCTGCTGGGCGGCCTGCTCGCCGGGCTGCTGGTGGTCAGCGTGGCGCTGATGCTCGTCTGCCGGCTCGACCGCGGCGGCGCCTGGTGCGCACGCATCCAGTCCCAGACCGTGTCGCGGCTCGCCTACGGCGTCGCGCCCGCCGTCTACGGGTCCGTCGTGGACGAGCGGGACGCCGGCGACCTCTGGCGCCACGCCAAGGACGCCGCCGCCGACCTGCCGGCCGCGGCGGTCGAAGCCGGCAGGTCGGCGGTCGACGCCGGCAAGTCCGCGGTCGGGCTCGGCAAGTCCGACGACGGGGACGAGTCTGCCGCCGACACGACCCGCGCCGCCCCCGCGCACTCCGGGAAGTGACCGCTTGATCCCGCTGCTGGAGGAACTGGAACGCTGGGAGGGGTCGGCCGCGCTGCCGGACGACCCCGGGCACCGGCGCGCCCTGCGCCTGCTGGAGTGGCACCGCGTCGCCGCGCAGGTCGCCCGCCACGCCCGGTCGCGCCGCGCCTCGGCCCGGCTGGCCGCGCGCCGC
>JAURXS010000479.1 GCA_030654305.1 bacterium
GCCGGCCTCCGGCCGGGCGCCGGCGTTGCGCGTCGCCGCCGTGCAGGCCGACGTGTCCCTGCACGACAAGTGGTTCGACGCGACCGCGAAGACCACGACCGAACCCTACACCGAACTCACCGCCGCGGCGGCGCGCGAGGGCGCCGACCTGGTCGTGTGGGCCGAGACCGCCGTCCCGGCCTACCTGCTGCAGGACAAGCGCCTGCTGGCCTGGGTCCGGGCGGTGGCCGACACCAACGACGTCTTCCTCTACACCGGCTACCCCGACGCCGCGCTCGGCGCGGACAACCGGCAGGAACGCACCAACGCGTCGGGCCTGTTCGATCCCGACGGGCGGTTGATCGACCGCTACGCGAAGCATCACCTGCTGCCGTTCGGCGAACGCATGCCCTTCCAGCGGTGGTTGCCGCAGCTGGGCAAGCTGGACCTCGGGCAAGCCGAGTGGACCCCGGGGCGCTCGCCGCAGCCGATGACCGTGGCGCCGGACAGCCTGCGCGCGCTGCGCATCGCGGGCCTGATCTGCTACGAGTCGATCTTCCCCTCCCTGGCGCGGCAGGCGGCGCGCGACGGGGCGCAGGCCCTGGTGAACATCACCAACGACGGCTGGTTCGGGAAGACCGCCGGGCCCGTCCAGCACGCCGAGATGGCGCGCCTGCGCGCGGCCGAGACGGGGCTGCCGGTGGTGCGCTGCGCCAACAACGGCGTCAGCTTCATCACCGACGGCCGCGGCGCCGTGCGGGCCCGCGCCGGGCTCGGGGGGCGCGCCGTGGTCGCGGCCGACGTCGCTCCCGCCGACGCCTCCACGCCGTTCGTCCGCCACGGCCACGCGCCGCTGGCGGTGGTCCTGGGCGCCTGGACGCTCGCCTCGCTCGGCGCCCTCGTCGCGTCCTCGCGGCGGCGGCGCGGGAGCCCCTCGTGAGCGACCCGCTGCGCCACGCCTTCGCCCACTGCCCCCGCTGCCGCGAGCCGCTCGGGCGCGTCGGCGAGGGAGGTGTCGTCCGCCCTTCGTGTCCCGCCTGCGGGTTCGTGCAGTACCTGAATCCGTCGCCGGCCGCCGCCGCCGTGATCCGTCGCGGAGATCTCGTGTGCCTGGTGCAGAGGAAGTTCGCGCCCAAGGTCGGGGAGTGGACCCTGCCCGCCGGTTTCATCGAGTACGACGAGGCGCCGGACGAGGCCGCCCGCCGCGAGACGCGCGAGGAGACCGGCCTGGAGGTGCGCATCGACGGCCTGCTGGCCGTCCACCAGGGCGTGCTGCCGCCGGATCGCCCGGTGATCCTGATCGTCTACGCGGCCACCGAACTGGGCGGGGAGTTGCTGGCGGGGGACGACGCCGCCGCCGTCGGCTTCTGGCCCCCGGACGCGCCGCCCGGCCCGATCGCCTTCTCGTCGCACCGCCGGGTCCTGGCCGCGCTCGCCGCCGTCGACCGCGAGGCGGGGCGGTGAGCGGGCCGACCGCCTCCGGTCAACTGCCCGTGGCCGTGCTGCTGTCGGGCAGCGGCCGCACGCTGGAGAACCTGCTGGCGAAGAGCCGCGGCGGCGAGGTCCCGGTCGAGGTGGCCGCGGTGGTCGCGAGCCGCGGCGACGTGCGCGGCGTCGAGGTCGCCCGCGCCGCCGGCCTGCCGTGCGCCGTGGTCCGCCGCCGGGACCATCCCGACGCCGACGCCCACAACGCCGCCATCAACGCCTGGCTGGCCCCCTTCGCGCCGCGGATGATCCTCCTGGCCGGCTACCTCTGCTTCTACCGGGCGCCTGCCTGGCTCGACGGCCCGGTGCTGAACATCCACCCCGCCCTGCTGCCCCGCCACGGCGGTCGCGGCATGTGGGGGCACCACGTCCACGAGGCCGTGCTGGCCGCCGGCGACCGCGAATCCGGCTGCACCGTCCACCTCGTCAGCGACGTCTACGACGCCGGCGAGATCCTCGGCCAAAGCCGCGTGCCGGTCCTGCCCGGCGACACCCCCGACACCCTCGCCGCCCGCGTCTTCGCCGCCGAATGCGAACTCTACCCTCGCGTCATCACCGAACAGGCGCGCCTTCTACTGGACGCGAGCGCCCGCTGAAGAGACCTGCCGAAAGCCAAGCGCTCCGGGCACACGAAGTGCCCGGAGCGCGTCCCCTGCCACGGCGCGTAAGCCTACACCGTACCGGTCATCAGGTAGGAGTGCATGGCATTGGCCGCCATCCGTCCGGCGCCCATGGCCAGGATCACCGTGGCGCCGCCGGTGACGATGTCGCCGCCGGCGAAGACGTCGGGCCAGGTCACCGACTGCATGGTCTTCTCGTCGACGATGATCGTGCCCTTGCGCGCGTCGCGCTTCAGCTCGGGCACGTCGGCGGTCAAGAGGGGATTGGGCCCCTGGCCGGTCGCGATCACCACGGTGTCGACCTCGAAGATCTTCGTCTTGCCCTCGATGGGCACGGGGCGCCGGCGCCCGCTGGCGTCGGGCTCGCCCAGTTCCATCTCCTGGCACTCGATACCGCACACCGCGCCGGTGCCGTCGTCGATGATCCGGATCGGGGCGTGCAGCAGGTTGAACTCGATGCCCTCCTCCTCGGCGTGGTGGATCTCCTCGGCGCGGGCGGGCATCTCCAGGCGGCTGCGCCGGTAGATCAGGTAGACCTTCTTCGGCCGCAGGCGCTGCGAGGTGCGGGCCGAGTCCATGGCCGTGTTGCCGGCGCCGATGACCGCGATGCGCTTGATGTCCTTGACCGGCGTGTCGGTGTCGGGGAAGCGCCAGGCGCCCATCAGGTTCACGCGCGTGAGGAACTCGTTGGCCGAGTACACGCCGTTGAGGTTCTCGCCCGGGATGTTCAGGAACCAGGGCAGGCCGGCGCCGGTGGCGATGAACGTGGCGTCGAAGCGGTCGCGGATGGACTTGAGCGACTCGGCCTTGCCGACCGGGTAGTTCATCACGAACTTCACGCCCATCTGGCGGAGCCCGTCGATCTCCCGGACCAGGATCGCCTTGGGCATGCGGAACTCCGGGATGCCGTAGAACAGCACGCCGCCCGGCTTGTGCAGGGCCTCGAAGACCGTCACGTCGTGGCCGCGCTGGCAGAGGTCGCTGGCGGCGGTCAGGCCGGCCGGTCCGGAGCCGATGACCGCGACCTTCTTGCCGGTGGGCGGGTCGCACTTGGGCGTCACGTTGAGCCCGTGCTCCATGGCGTAGTCGCCGAGGAAGCGCTCGACGCGGCCCACGCCGCCCGGCTGTCGCTCCTGCTGCGGCTTGTTCAGGTTGCAGACCAGCTCGCACTGGTCCTCCTGCGGGCAGACGCGCCCGCAGATCGCCGGCAGGAAGTTCGTCTCCTTGATCTTGCGCAGGGCGGCCTCGAACTGCCCCTCGCCGACGAGGCGCATGAAGGCCGGGATGTCCACGCCCACCGGGCAGCCGCTCACGCAGGGCTTGTCCTTGCACTGGATGCAGCGCTGCCCCTCGCAGGTCGCCTCCTGCTCGGTGTAGCCGAGCGGCACTTCTTCGAAGTTGAAGATCCGGTCCTCGGGCTTCTGCTCCCGCATCGGGACCTTGGTCTTGGACTTGTTGAACTTGTAGCTGGGCTTGCTGGTTTCCGCCATGATCGGGCCCCCTTCCTAGCGGTCGCGCTCGGCGAGTAGCTGGTCCGCCGCCTGCTGCAGGCGGCACGCGTGCTCGGCGCGCTCGAGGGAGCGGGCCTCCTCGGGCTTGTAGTAGGAGAGCCGTTTCATCAGCTCGTCGAAGTCGGTCTGGTGGCCGTCGAACTCGGGGCCCTCGACGCAGGCGAAGCGGGTCTCGCCGCCGACGGTGACGCGGCAGGCGCCGCACATCCCGGTGCCGTCGACCATGATCGGGTTGAGCGAGGCCAGCGTCTTGATGCCGTGCGGCTGCGTGGTCTTGCACACGAACTTCATCATGATCACCGGGCCGATGGTGATGCACTCGTCGATCTTCAGGCCCTCGTCGATCAGGCCCTGCAACGCCTCGGTGACCAGGCCCTTGCGGCCGTAGCTGCCGTCGTCGGTGGTGACGATCATCTGGTCGCTGACCGCGCGCACCTCGTCCTCGAGGATGAGCAGGTCCTTCGTGCGGGCGCCCAGGATGGTGACGACGCGGTTGCCGGCGGCCTTCATCGCGGTGGCCATCGGCCAGACCACGGCGTTGCCGATGCCGCCGCCGACGCAGACCACCGTCTTGCCGCCCTCCGGGATGGCCGTCGCCCGGCCCAGGGGTCCGGCCAGGTCGAGGATGGAATCCCCGGCCTTCAGCGCGTTGAGGTCGCGCGTGGTCTTGCCGACCTCCTGCGCGACGATGGTGATGGTCCCCTTGGCGACGTCGCGGTGCGCGATGGTCAGCGGGATCCGCTCGCCCTGGTCGCTGACGCGCAGGATGACGAACTGGCCGGCGCGCCCGCGCTGGGCGATGTGCTCGACCTCGATCTCGAACAGCATGGTCTTCTCGGCCAGGAGCCTGGCGGTGACGATCTTGTTGGCCACGGCGTCCCTCTCCTTCAGTGCGCGAGCCGCGGGTGCCGCCCTACAGGTGCGGGCGACTCCCGAATCGAGGGTCTCGGCTCAAATAAGTCGCCACCGCCCTGTGAAATCAAGGTGCATTCGGCACGATCCGGTGCCGCAGAACGACTTGAAAATGAAGGCGGGAACGGGGAGAGGGGGCTGTGAATTGGACGGCGGAAGGGCCGTTTCCTGCACCGGGTGCGCCCGCCCGTCTTGGGGGGGGACGGTCTCCGGACGTGCGCCGACATGCCTGTCGTCCGGTGGTCGGACGCGACCCTTCCGCCGGGTCTTGGGATCTGCGGCGGTCGGAGATGCAAGCCGCGTGCCGATCCTCCGGCTGTCCGGCGGGCCGTCTTGACCCTCGCGGGAGTTGCCCTTATCGTGGACCGGACGCGGCGAACGTGACCCCGGTGCGACCCGCACCGTCGCGCGCGAGCCCGGAAGGGACGACGGACATGGAAGCGCTGATCCGCGGCATCCTGGAGAACATCGGCGAGGACCCGCAGCGCGAGGGCCTGCTCAAGACCCCCGAGCGCGTGGCGAAGGCCTGGCTCGAGATCACCGAAGGCTACCACCAGGACCCCGACGCCATGGTGCGCCAGGCCCTGTTCGAGGCCGAGGGCCACGAGATGATCGTGATCAACGACATCGACTTCTTCAGCATGTGCGAGCACCACCTGCTGCCGTTCTTCGGCAAGGCGCACGTGGCCTACATCCCCGGCAGCAAGATCGTCGGGCTGTCCAAGATCGCCCGGGTGGTCGACGCCTTCTCGCGCCGCCTGCAGGTCCAGGAGCGGATGACCTCGCAGATCGCCCACTGCCTCCAGCGCAACCTCGACGCGCAGGGCGTGGCCGTCGTCCTGCACGCCCAGCACCTGTGCATGATGATGCGCGGCATCAAGCGCCAGAACTCCTTCGCGGTGACCAGCGAGATGGTGGGCGTCTTCAAGGACGACTCCAAGACCCGCAGCGAGTTCCTGACCCTCATCCAAGAGAAGCCTTGGAACTAGGCACATCGGAGCGCGTCGCAGGCGGCGCCTGCGCTCGCCTCAACCGAAGCAAGAGGACCGGCCTCGGGGCCGGTCCTCTTGTTTCGTTTTCGGCTCGCTCCGGTGACGCCGCCCGCGACGCGCTCCGATGTGCCTAGTTCCGCCGCTTCCCAGGTTGGGCTAGAGGCCGTGCTCTCCCAGCCAGCGCTCGCACTCGATGGCGGCCATGCAGCCGCTGCCGGCGGCGGTGATGGCCTGGCGGTAGACGTGGTCCTGGACGTCGCCGCAGGCCCAGACGCCCTCGACCCCGGTGGCGGTGACGTTGGGCTTGGTGATCAGGTAGCCCTGCGCGTCGGTGGGGAGCTGGCCGGCCAGGAAGCCGGCGTTGGGGACGTGGCCGATGGCGATGAAGCAGCCGGTGACCGCGAGCTCGGTGTCCGGGCCGCCCTTGGTGTCGGCCAGGACCAGCTTCTGCAGCAGGCCGTTCTCGCCGCCGACCATCCGCTTGACCGTGCTGTTCCAGGCGAAGGCGATCTTCGGGTGCTTCAGGGCGCGGTCGGCCATGATCTTGCTGCCGCGCAGCTCGTCGCGGCGGTGGACGACCGTGACCTTCGCGGCGAAGTTCGTCAGGAAGATGGCCTCCTCCAGGGCGGTGTCGCCGCCGCCGACCACGGCGATCTCCTGGCCGCGGAAGAAGAAGCCGTCGCAGGTGGCGCAGGCGCTCAGGCCCTTGCCGTGGAACTGCTCCTCCTCGGGCAGGCCCAGCCAGCGCGCCGACGAGCCGGTCGCGATCACCAGCGCGTGGGCCAGGTAGTCCTCGCCGTCGGCGACGACCCGGAAGGGCCGCGTCGAGAGGTCGACCGACGAGACGGTGCGGCCGACGATCTCGGCGCCGAAGCGCTTGGCCTGCTCGCGGAACTTGTCGGTGAGCTCGGGTCCCTGGATCCCCTCGGGGAAGCCGGGGAAGTTCTCCACCTCGGTCGTGATGGTCAGCTGCCCGCCCGGCTGGGTGCCCTCGAAGACCAGGGGCGGGATGTTGGCGCGGCTCAGGTAGAGGGCCGCCGTGTAGCCGGCCGGGCCGGAACCGATCACGATCGCACGATGGATCTGCGGGGTCGTCTGCGGGGACATCAGGGCCTCCGTCGGGACTGGCTGGGGTCGGGGTGGTGCGAGCCCCTCATGTCTATATCCGAACCCGGCGCCTGTCAATGAGCTCCGGGGATCCGCGGGCGACAAAGCCCTTGCCATCGTCGCCGCAATCCGCTTATGCTCGTCCTACCTCGCCAGAATTCGTGTGGAAGCGTTCCGGGTCGATGGAACCTCGCCATCAACAACCGCTCTGCGTGCGTCCACCGAGCTACGCCCACGAATCGACTGGAAGGGGATCGGAATGTCCAGAAAGACCATGTGCCGCGGCAGCCTCGTGATGGCATCGTTGCTGGTCTTCGCGATGATGATGACGGCGGGATGCGAGAGGGACACCGGGCCGGCCCAGCCCTCGACGGACGACAAGGCGTTCGTGCTCGAGAGCGCCGGCTACGTCGGACCGCGGCTCGAATACGTCGCCGGCGAAGTGATCGTGAAGTTCGCGGACGGCGTCGCCACCGCCGATCGCGGCGCGGCGCTGGCCTCGGTGCAGGGCGCCGTCGGCTCGCGCATCCTGACCGCGGCGATGAAGAGCCGCGGCGACACCGAAGGCCTCACGGTGGTGCGCACGAAGATGT
>JAURXS010000480.1 GCA_030654305.1 bacterium
ACTGCTCGCGGGTGACCGAGAACGCGGGGGCCGAAGGCGCCGCGGGCGGCGCCGCCGGCGCCGGCAGGGCGGGCAGGGGCGCGGCCAGGGCGGCCAGCAGCCGGTCGAGCTGCGCGTCGGCCGCCTGCAGGTTCGCCGCCCCTTCGGCCGGCGCCAAGGTCCACAGTTCGATCTCGCTCTTGACGTGATCGAAGACCGCCAGGGTCGTCGGGATGACGAAGTGGTAGTCGGGCGCGTCCAGCCAGCCGTGCTCGGGCAGCGGCACCTGCTCGAAGTGCCGCACGCAGTCGTAGGCGATGACGCCCACCGCGCCGCCGAACGGGGCCGGCAGGTCCAGGTCCGGCGGCAGGTCCAGGGACGCGAGCTCGCGGCGGACCGGAGCGAAGACGTCGCCAGGGTCGACCGGCTCGCGGCGCTCGACGCCGTCGCGCGACACCGTCGCGACACCGTCGCGCAGCGTGATCGTGGTGCAGGGGCCGATGCCGACGAAGGAGTGGCGGCCCAGCTGGATCCCCCGCTCCACGCTCTCGAGCAGGAAGCACGCACCCAGCGGCGCCAGCTTCAGGTACGCCGAGACCGGCGTGTCCAGATCGGCGGGGATGCGGCGCCGCCGGGGTGTTCGGAGTTGAGGTGTTCGGAGCCGGGTCGAGCCTGGCTGTGTCGTGGCGTCCATCGTCCCTCCGTCGTCACGCAAATGAAAAACCCACCATCGGCGGATGGTGGGCCTGAGTGGATCGGGGTAGGTCCGGGGTTACCGGTCCGTTCCTCCGCACAGCCGACCTTCCGCACTCGTCGTGCCACGCCACGACCGCCATCGGCGGCTGGGGGCGAGGACGGTCCGTGCGGTGAGGCTGCGCATCTGTGCTGGACTCCCGATCCTGAGCTGTTGATTCCGTCGACCTACGGCCGGCTGGACCGCGATCGTCGGATGAGCTTACTCCCATTTCCGGTCGCCGTCAAGTCCGCGTCGTGTCTCAGCGGCTCCAGCCGGCGAGCAGCTGCCGCGCGAACGCCTCGGGATCCGAGGTCGGGGCGCCGCAGGCGCCGGGGCGGCAGACGTGGGCCAGCGCGCGCCCGCCGCGCGCCGTCAGGCCCGCGGCCACCGGCACCAGGGTCCGCGTCGCATCGTCGGCTCCCGCCGCGGGGACGGTGGCCAGCACCGCCCAGGGCGGCGCC
>JAURXS010000481.1 GCA_030654305.1 bacterium
GTTCCAGCAGCGGCCCGCTCAACTCGACGCCGGCGGCGGCGGCGAAGGCCCGGGGCAGCGGCGGGGGTTCGCCCCGCACCGCCGCGACCACGGTCGCGCGCGCGAGCCGCAGCAGCAGGGACCGTTCCCGCGCGGTCAGCATTGCGGGCGCGTTCAAGATCCCACCGGCGCGGGCAGGCAGGCGACGGCGGCGGCGTAGCTCACCGAGAGGCTGAAGTCGCCGTCGCGGTCCGCGCTGCGGGCGTAATCGACCACGGCGGCGCGCGGGCGCTGCGGCCAGGGCAGGGACATCACCAGGGCCGCGGCCTCCAGCCCGCACATGGTGATGCCGGTGCGCTGCGCGTGGGCGAGCAGGGCCTCCGCGTCCCACGCCAGGAAGGCGTCCAGGACGCCCTGGTCCAGCTCGCGCAACCGCTCGGGCACGCGGTCGCGGAACGGGACGTAGCCGTACATGGCGCCGTAGTGCGTCAGGTCGGTCGAGACCACGAACAGGGTGGCGCCGTCGCACCAGGGCGCCAGCGCCTCGGCGGCCACGTAGCGTAGGGCCCGCGAGAGCCGCGGCACCAGCAGCGGCACGATCGGCGGCGGGTCGGCGGTCAGCGCCTGCAGCAGGGGGAGCTGGATCTCCTCCGCGTGCTCCCGGGCGTGGGCGTGGGTGTCCTCGGTGAAGGAGGCGTTGTGGGCGACGCGCGCGCAGGCGGCCCGGTCCAGGGGCACCTCGCCCAGCGGCGTGGCGTAGGCGTCCCAGCGCGGCGTCGAGATGCGGGCCAGCGCGGCGTGGTGGTTGGGGGCGAGGATCACGATGCGCCGGTACCCGCTCACCAGGCCGCGCAGCAGGCCCCAGCCGCGCCCCGCCACCCGCCCGGAATAGGCGTAGCCGGCGTGGGGCACCATCAGCACGACGGGCCGGCCCGGCGGCAGCCGCCGCGGTTCGGCGCCGGCCAGCAGGCCCGCGGCGAGCTGCCGCAACGCCTGCGGCGACTCGGGGTACCAGGAACCGGCCAAGGCGCTCGGGCGCACGTTGACGGTCGGCATCGCCCACCTCCGATGGCTGCGGGAACGCCCCGGATCCTACCAGACGACCGCCTTTCCCGCCATCGGTCATCCCGGCGACGACGGCCCCGGCCGGAACCTCGGGCTTGCATCCGGGCCCGTTCGGCATCATTCTGTTGGGGAGGTGGACGGCGTCGGCCGTGCGCCCTTATCCCCCACGGGAGGACCCGCGTGAAGATTTCCGAGAAGCCCCAGGGCGAGGTCATGATCCTGCAGCTGTCGGGCAAGATCATGGGCGGCGAGGATCACGAGCTGTTCCACAGCCAGATCAAGACCCTCATCAACGAGGGCTACGTGGACGTGGTCCTGAACATGGGCAAGGTCAACTGGATCAACTCCACCGGCTTGGGCGTGCTCGTCTCCGGCTATCACACGCTGAAGAAGAACGGCGGGCAGATGCGGATCTGCGACGTGAGCGGCCGGATCGACAACATCCTGAACGTCACCCAGCTCAAGCTCGTGTTCGAGACCTACGACAACGAGGCCGCGGCCCTCGCTTCCCTGGGTCATACCGGTTGAGCCACCCGCTGACCCACCCCGTCCACAGCTTCCACATCCCCGTCATGGGGACGGGCTTTACTGTGGACACGCCGCTGAAGGTGGCCCGGTACGGGATCTCCTCGGTCGTCTCCCTGGTCGACGACCTCCTGCTCGAACAGATGCGCGGCCTGGTCTGCCGGCGCGAGGGCCGCGGCTTCGAGGCCGTCCCCGCCGACGCCGAGGACGCGCGCGCCGACCGCATCACGCGCTACCTCGACCTGCTCGGGGAGCTGGTGGACCACCAGATCGACCAGGTGCGCGGGGCCGTCTTCGAGAAGGGCAGCGAGATCACCCGCTACTTCGAGATGCTCCCCGGATCGCCGCTGCGCGCCGCCTACGAGCGCATGCAGGAGGCCACGGGCCCCGCCCGCGCCCGACTCCAGGAGGAGCTGCGCGGCGCGGTCGTCGCCGGCGGCATCGACGTCAACATCATGACCAAGCTCGACCGCGTGCGCCTGCACCGCGGCAAGCCCCTCGGCCCCGCCTTCACCGACGCCATGAGCGCGCTGCGCGGCTACGCCCGCAGCCGGCTGCGCTCCTCGGTGATCCTCTCGGCGGGCGTGAACCGCCGCCTGTTCGGCTACCTGGCCGAGTTCGACGATTTCTTCCCCGACGGCGCCGGCGACATGCGCAAGCGGATCGTGCTGAAGGTGAGCGACTTCCGCTCGGCGCAGGTCCAGGCCCGGCTGCTGGCCCAGAAGGGCCTGTGGGTCTCCGAGTTCCGGGTCGAGTCCGGCCTCAACTGCGGCGGTCACGCCTTCGGCGGGACGGGCACGCTGCTCGGCCCCGTCCTCGAGGACTTCCGCCGCGAGCGCGCGCGCCTGTCCGCGCAGCTGCGCGAGAGCTGGGCCGCGGCCCTGGCGTCCCTCGGCCGCGTCGTCCCCGCAGCGCCCCCGGCGCAGCGGATCACGGTCCAGGGCGGCATCGGCACGGCCGAGGAGAACGAGCTGCTGCTGCACCACTACGGCGTCGACGGCACCGGCTGGGGCAGTCCCTTCCTGATGGTGCCGGAGGCCGTGAACATCGACCCGGTCCACCTCGAGCGGTTGTGCGAGGCCGGCGAGGACGACATCCGCCTCAGCGACAGCTCGCCGCTGGGCGTCCCGTTCTGGAGCCTGCGCAACTCGGAGAGCGAACTGGAGCGGCTGCGCCTGATCGACGAAGGTCACCCCGGCAGCGCCTGCCCCAAGGGTTTCCTGGTGGCCGACACCGAGTTCACCCCGGTGCCGATCTGCACCGCCAGCCGCGCCTACCAGCGGCGCAAGCTGCAGGCGATCGCGGATTCCGAGTTGAACGCGGCCGAGCGCGCGCGCCAGGTCGGCGACGTGGTGGTCAAGGCGTGCATCTGCCACGACCTGGCCGGCGGCGCGACCCTGCCCTCGGGGATCGATCCCGACGCCCGCACCGCGGTCTGCTGCGGCCCCAACGCGGCCTACTTCACGCGTCCGGCCAGCCTGCGCGAGATGATCGACCACATCTACGGCCGCGGCCGGCTGCCGCTGGCCGAACCGCGCCCCCACATGCTGCTGAAGGAACTGAGCCTGCACCTGGACCGCCTGCGCACCGCCGCGGCCGACCGACAGGACCAGGGCGCGGAAGCGGCGGCGAAGGTGCGCGAGAACCTGCAGGCCGGGATCGCCCACTACCGGGAACTGGCGGAGCGCACCTTGGCCGGCGCGCGTGCGAGCTTCCTCGAGCGGCTCGAGCACCTGCAGTCGGAGCTGATGTCTCCGAAGTCCTGACCGGAAGACCTGCCTGAACGTCCTAGCCGCGCCGCGCGAGGGTGCGCGCGTCCCGCAGCACCGCACCCAGCGCCGACGTCCCCGCCCACACCAGCCCCGCCCAGCCGTCCCGCGCGCAGCCGCGGCGCACGTACTGCCGCCAGAACGTGGCCGGCGCCGCGACCCACAGGTGCCAGGCCGCCCGTGCCCGCGAGGCGCGCCCCGCTTCCAGCCGCGTGTAGCAGTCGACCTTGCGCAGGTACTCCGGCCAGGACGACATGGTGTGGTGGTCGAGGGGGCCCGCGAGATCGCCGATCCGCGCGCCGGGGGGCAGGGTCACGCCCTCGTGGACCGCCGCGTCCACGAACGTCGCGCCCCGGGTGCGGAACAGGCGCAGGTGGGGGCGGCCCGACAGCTCGCGGCAGGTCATGCGGCGGCCCAGGACGTGCGTGTCCACGGGGATGCGCCAGGCGTCGCAGGCTTCGAGCGACCCGTCGGCGAGGCGTCGTCGCAGTTCCTCGCGCAGCGCATCGGTGAGGCGCTCGTCGGCGTCGATCCACAGGGCCCAGGGCGTACCCGCCAGCGCCAGGGCGCGTCGACGCGCGCAGCCGAAGTCGTTCACGTCCGCCGACTCCCAGCGCACGGCGAAGCGGCCGGCCGCTTCCTCGCGGGCCAACAGGGCCGGCGTGCCGTCGCGGCTGCCGGTGTCCAGGATCGCCAGCGCGTCGGCGACGCCCGCCAGGGAATCGAGGCACGCCGGCAGCCGGCGTTCCTCGTTGCGCACGATCATCGTCGCCGTTAGCTTGCGCATGGCCGCGGCTCCCCGGGTTGCGGCGGTTCGGTCATCCGGCGCACGATAGCACGCGCCGGACCCGCCGCGAAGCCCGGGCCGGCCGACCGCCGCCGCATCCACCACCGACCGGAGGTCCGACGTGACGCATCCCCAGCCGACGGCCCAGTCCGTCCGCGACGCCCTGCGCGAGGTCCTGGTGCCCGGCACCAAGGTCGACGTGGTCAAGATCGACCTGATCGGCGACGTGCAGGTCGCCGACGGCGCGGTCGAGGTGCGGATCAAGCACACCACCGAAAAGCAGGAGACCATCGACGCGGTGCGCGCGCTGGTCGAGGCGCGCCTGCGCGCGCTGCCCGGCGCGCGCGAGGTCCGCGTCGCGGTCGACAGCCCCGCGCCCGCGCCCAAGCGCGCGGCGCACAACCCCGACCCCTGGGCCGACCGGGCCCGTCTCGCCGGCGTGAAGCGCATCGTCGCGGTGGCCAGCGGCAAGGGCGGTGTGGGCAAGTCGACGGTCGCGGTAAACCTGGCGCTGGCCCTGCAGGCGCTGGGGCATCGCGTCGGCCTGATGGACGCGGACATCTACGGGCCGTCGCTGCCCACGATGCTCGGCACGCAGGAGGGTCCGGTGGCGCTGGGGGAGAAGGCCATCGGCCCCGTCGTCGCGCACGGGCTGCAGTGCATCTCGATGGGCATGCTCGTGCCGGCGGGCCAGGCCGTGGTCTGGCGCGGGCCGATGGTCATGGCGGCCGTGCGCCAGTTCCTGAAGGACGTGGTCTGGGAGGACCTCGACTACCTGGTGGTCGACATGCCGCCGGGCACCGGCGACGCGCAGCTCACCCTGGTCCAGCAGGTGCCCGTCGACGGCGTGGTGATGGTGACCACGCCGCAGGAGCTCGCGCTGGCGGACGTGCGCCGCGGCATCCAGATGTTCGGCCAGGTGGGGGCGCCGGTCCTGGGTGTGGTGGAGAACATGAGCTACTTCCACTGTCCGGACAACGGCAAGCACTACCACATCTTCGGCAAGGGCGGCGGCCGCGCCGTGGCCGACGAGTTCGGCGTGCCCCTGCTCGCGGAGCTGCCGCTGGACCCGGCGACGCGCGAGGGCGGGGATTCGGGGGCGCCGGTGGTGGAGGCGGGGGACAGCCCGACACGCTCGGCGTTCCTGGAGCTGGCCCGCAAGGTTTCGGAACGCCTCGTGCTGTGATTCGTCTTGTGAAACACTGACCTCGAGACCCTGTCGCCGGGGGCGCGCGCCGGGCACTTCCTGTGCCCGGCTTGCTCGGCGTTCAGGTCGCTTCGCCCTCCTGGCGAAGCGGCCTGAACGACGCCCCGGCGACAGCGTCTCGGTGTCAGTGTTTCACGCGAACGCACTCGGCGTGGGGACAGACGGCGGATGGGGGTGGGAATTTGTGCTTCCTTGCGGCAGACAATCGTGAATAATCTCCGGGGGATCGGTGATATGGGGCGCGGACGGCGGGAGGTCGCGGTGGCGGGACGGGGCAGGTGGTGGACGGGGGACGGGGTCGTGTTCGCGGCGCTGCTGCTGGCGGCGTTGGCGGCGCAGTTGTCGGTGGCGATCGGGCAGCTCGCCCTGGGCCTGGCCCTGCTGGCGGCGCTCGTGCGCGTGGCGTCGCGTCGCGACCGGCCGGCGCGCACCGGGCTCGAACTGCCGTTCCTGCTGCTGCTGTTCTGGGCGCTGGCGATGATCCCGGTGTCGGAGGTGCCCCACGAAGGCCTGCGCAACGCGCGCCGCTTCTTCCTCTTCGTGCCGCTGTGGCTGGGGGCGGGTTACGTCGTCGGCGAGCGGCGGCGCTGGGCGGTGCTGGCGGCGGTGGCGCTGGGCGCGACGATCAACGCCGTCTACAGCGTCTTGGTCGAGTCGGTGATTCCCGGCGATTACGCGCACCGCATCGGCATGATCCAGCACAGCGTCATCACCTCGAGCTGGCTCGTGATGTCGGCCTCCCTGCTGGCGGGCGCCGTCGTGCTGCTGGGCCCCGGCGGGCGCCTGCGCCTGGCGGCCGCGCTGGTCCTGGCGCCGCTGCTCGTCGCCGTCGCGTTGACCCAGTCGCGAAGCGCGTGGCTGGGCACCGCCGCGGGCTTCGCGCTGATGACCGCGTGCGCGCGACCGCGGCTGATCTTGCCCCTGATCCTGGTGGCGGCGGCGGGCTTCGCCCTGTCCCCGGCGCACCTGCGCGACCGGTTGCAGTCGGTGACCGACCCCGCCCACGCCACCAACGCGCAGCGCCTGGCCTTGTGGCGGGCGGGCCTGGTCCTCGTGCGCGAACACCCGATCACCGGCGTCGGCGACCGCAACCTCGCGCCGCTCACGCCCGCGCTGGTGGTGGTGCCGGGTGCCGCCCCGACCGCCCACGTGCGCCACCTCCACCAGAACTTCCTGATGCTTGCGGCGATCTGGGGCGTGCCCGGCCTCGTGTTCGGGACGTGGTTCCTGCTGGGGATGGGCTGGCGGTTGGGCCGTCGCTGGCGGGAGTTGCGCGTCGCGGGCGTGCGGGCGCCGCCGGCGCGCCTGATCTGGGCGCTGGGCGGCCTGGGCGTCTGGGTGGGCGTGGTCGTGACGGGGTTCTTCGACTGGTCGTTCGGGGATCCCGAACTGGGGCTGGTCTACCTGCTGGCGGTCGGCGTCGCGCTGGCGCCGGGGACGGCGCGGGATCCGTTGGCGCGGGATGCCGCGGGCTCGGGGACCGTTCAGGCGTAACCCAGTTCGCGGAGCTGGCGCCGCACCCTGTCGTCGAGCTTCTCCCAGTCGCCGGACATGTCCGGCTCCCCGCGATCGCCGCTGCCGTCGTGGTCTCCGACGCGGTCCCACACCGACGCCGCGTCCAGCAGTTCCTGCAGGCGCTGCGGCTGCTCCGCGCGCAGGTCGCGAGTCTCCAGCGGATCATCCTCGAGGTGGAAGAGAGCCAGCGCCGCGAGGGGCCGGCGCCGGGCGATGAGCTTCCACGGCCCGCTGCGCACGCCCACCAGATCCGGACCGTAGGCGATGTCCTCCGACAGCAGGACCCGCTCGGCTCCCGCCGACGCCCCGGCATCGGCGGCCTGGGCCCTGCCGAGCAGGGAGGCGTGCGCGTGCGCGGGCGACGGCAGCGGCGGCAGCCCCAGCCAGGCGGCGGCCGTCGGCGCCAGGTCGCAGAGCGAGACCGGCCGGCGCACGACCGCGCCCGAGGGCAGGCCGGGGCCGCGCGCGAGCCAGGGCACGTGCAGCAGCTCCTGGAACTGGGTGTGCCCGTGGCCGATGGCGCGCAGGTCGCGCGGGTCGTGATCCCAGCGGCGCGCGAGGTCGGCGTGCTCCAGGAATTCCTCGCCGTGGTCCGACCAGACCATCACCAGGGTGTTGGCGGCGAGGCCCCAGTCCTCGAGGCGGTCCAGGATCGTCCCCAGCGATTCGTCGACGTGGCGGACCGACGCCGCGTACAGCGCCCGTTTGGCGGCCAGGGCCAGTGCGGCCGGCCCGTCCAGCGGCAGCGCGGCGCGGCCGAGGTGGGGCACGCCGACCGCCTCGTCGCCCCAGCGCGCCAGCGCCCGCAGCTGCGCGTCGTCGTAGCCGCCGGCTCCCGCGGCTTCGAGCAGGGGAGCGCACAGGCGGCGCGGCGGCATCGTCGGTTCGTGCACGTCGTTGAACAGGACGAAGGCGCAGAACGGCCGGTCGGCCCGGCGGCGGATCCAGTCCAGCGCGAGCGCGGCGAGGTCGGGCGCGGCGTGGTTGCGGTAGTGGCGCTCCTGGAAGCTCTCCGCCAGCCCGAAACCCACGAAGGGGTTCGAGAAGAACGCGCCGGTGCGGTAGCCGCGGCCGGCGAGGTGGCCGGCCAGCGTGGTCGCGCCGTCGCGCAGGCGCGAGGGTGCCTGCTGCGCCATGTTGCGCCGGCTGCCGCTCATCCCGGCGCCGTGCAGGCAGGGCATCGTGCCGGTGAGCGCGGAGGCGAACGAGGGGAGGGTCCAGGGCGCGGGCGCGTTCGCGTCGGCGAACCCCAGGCCGTCGCGGGCGAAGGCGTCCAGGACGGGGGTCAGGGTCCCGCCCTGCGGGCGGGGGCCGACGTGGTCGGCGCGCAGGGTGTCCACCGCGAGCAGCAGCAGGTTGGGCGGTCCTTCGCGGCGGGGCGCGGCGGCGGGCGGCGACAGCGTCCGGCGCAGCGCGGTCATCAGCTGGTCGCGCCGCGTCGTGAGGCGACGCCGGCGCGTCATGGGCAGGAAAGGGTCGTTCTGTGCCATCGCTCCGTGTTCGCTTCCTGGACAGCCGAGATCCCGGCGACTAGTCTAGGTCCATGGACCTGCGCACGCACATCCCCGACGGTTGCCTGCTGCCGCGCTTGGCCTGCGCGGGCAAGGAGGAGGCCGTCGCCGCCCTCGCCACGGCCGTGGCGCGCGCCGTCGGACTGCCGGACGACCGGGCGCTGCGGCAGGAGATCCTCGCGCGCGAAGCCGTCGGCGACACCAACGTCGGCCTGGGCGTCGCCATCCCCCACATCCGGACCAGCCTGGTCGAGCGCCCCCTGCTGGCGGTCGCCACGCTGTCCCCGCCCCTGCCCCGAGAGGGGAGCGAGCCGCCCGTGGACGTGCTGCTGCTGATCGTGGGGCCTCAGCAGGACCCGCGCGCGATGCTCAGGCTCCTGGCCCGGCTGGTGCGGCAGGTCAAGGTTCCCGGCTTCCTGCAGGCCCTGCGCCGGTCGACGACGGCCGAGGAGCTGGGGCGGGCCTTTCCCGTGGGCGAGACCCCGGCCTGATCCGCCGCGAATTCCGCTTGGCTCCGTCCCCGGCCGTGGACTATGTTAAACGGCCCGGCAACGGCCTACAACCGAGATCATTCCCGTCAACGTTTTCCCTACGCAAGGGAGCGAGGTCCGATGACCAGCCAATCCAGGATCCCCCGCCGCGGCGCATGGATCGCCTCCGTGGCCGCGATGATCGCCTTCGCGGCGACCGTCCACGCCGCCGCCGATCATCTGCTGATCAGCGAGGTCCTCGTCAAGGAGCGGCCTGGCGTCACGACGTACGGCAGCGAGTACGTCGAGATCACCAACGCGGGCGCCGCGTCGGCCGATCTCTCGCTCGTCTACCTGTCCGACGCGAGCAACAGCCTCAGCGCGTCGTCCTACTACTACAACATCGTGACGGGCGGCGGCGCCGGCGGCGGCGGCACCTCGGGCGATTTCCACGCGCGCTTCCCCGTGGGCGCAACGCTGGCCCCGGGCGCGTCGGTGGTGGTGGCGCTGCGCGGCAGCGCGGCCTTCCAGACCTCGCACGGGCGGCTGCCCGACTACGAACTGTTCGAGGACGGCATCACGCCCGACGCCGTGCCCGAGCTGGTCGAGGCGTTCCCCGGCAGCATCGGCTTCGGCCTCGGCAACGGCGCCACCAACGCGGTGCCGACCAGCGGCTGGCTGGACGACGTCTCCGAGACCCTGGTGATGTACCAGTGGGACGGCGCGTCCGACCTGGTGGAGGACCTGGACTACCTGACCTGGGGGACGAGCACCACGCTGCGCGTCAACAAGTCGGGCGTGTCGGTCGACGGCCCGGACGTCGACGCCGTCGCGAGCGCCTACCTGGCCGACACCGCGGTGGGTTCGCAGCAGGCGCTCACGACGATCCACACCTACGGCGACTGCTTCCAGAGGCTGGGCGTCGACGAGGGCGCCGAGACCGCCACGGGCGGCAACGGCCTGACCGGGCACGACGAGACCAGCGAGAACCTCACGGCGACCTGGAGCGTGACCGCCGACCAGGACCCGACCTCCACCGGGACCGCGCCGAGCGCGGCGCCGCTGGTCACCGCGGCCGAGACCTCGC
>JAURXS010000482.1 GCA_030654305.1 bacterium
GCAGCGGCGCGTCGCTGTCGAGCTGCAGGTGCCGCATCACCTGGTGCGGCAGCAGGTCGCCGCGGCCCGCGGTCGGGCAGCCGGCGGTGCAGCAGCCGCACTGGTAGCAGCGGAAGACGTTCTGGTCCGTCGCCAGCGCGACGCGCGCGCGCAGCGATCCCGTCGCGCTGTTCATGTCCACGCCCCCGAATCGGGTTCGGCTGTTAAGTTCGACCGCTGGATCTTCGGACGTTGTCCCGGCTCACCCCAAGCCGTTGGTCGTGACGACCCGAGCCCGCGCACAAATATTGTTAATCATTTATCAAATTCAAGAAAATTGGTTATCAATAAGTCGATGACAGTACCAGGTACAATCTTAAGTGCTCACAACCCTGCAAGTATCCATGGATGCCAAACTCCCAGCTAGCGCGATAACGATATGGATAATCAATCTTATTTGCAGTATTCTGGTTCGAGGCGGTGACATCCCGCGCAGGAAACGCACTTATCGAACTTTCCTCCATCCAGGAGCCCTCCCATGTCGGACGACCGCACCTTCTCGATCGGCCCCGACGACGACCGCACCCTCCCCCTCGGTCCCGCCGGCGGCGCCACCCCGACGGGCGAGGACGTCGGCACGGTGATCGGCCCCTACCGCCTGCTGCGCCGCATCGGCGAGGGAGGCATGGGCGAGGTCTTCGAGGCCGAGCAGACCGAGCCGATCCGCCGCCGCGTGGCCCTGAAGGTCATCAAGCAGGGCATGGACACCCGCGCCGTGGTGGCCCGCTTCGACGCCGAGCGGCAGGCCCTGGCCCTGATGGACCACCCCTGCATCGCCAAGGTCTTCGACGCCGGCGCCACCGACCGCGGTCGTCCCTACTTCGTCATGGAGTACGTCGAGGGCGAGTCGATCACCGACTACTGCAACCGCCGCCGCCTGGGCACCGACGAGCGGCTCGAGCTGTTCGTGCGCGTCTGCGAGGGCGTGCAGCACGCCCACCAGAAGGCCGTGATCCACCGCGACCTGAAGCCGTCGAACATCCTGGTCGCGGAGGTCGACGGGCGACCGGCCCCGAAGATCATCGACTTCGGCGTGGCCAAGGCCACGACCCAGCGCCTGACCGAGATGACGATGTTCACCGAGCTGGGCCAGCTGGTCGGCACGCCCGAGTACATGAGCCCGGAGCAGGCGTCCCTGACCGACGACGACATCGACACGCGCACCGACGTCTATGCCCTGGGCGTGGTGCTGTACGAGCTGCTGTCCGGCGCGCTGCCCTTCGAGTCGCGCGACCTGCGCAAGGCCGGCTACGAGGCGATCCGCAAGATCATCCGCGAGCAGGACCCGCCGCGGCCGAGCACGCGCTTCAGCGGCCTCGGCGAGCGCACGACGAGCGTGGCCGAGGCCCGCGGCATCGCGCCGAAGCGGCTGCAGGGCGAGCTGCGCGGCGACCTGGACTGGATCACGATGAAGGCGCTGGAGAAGGACCGCGACCGGCGCTACGAGACGGCCAACGGGCTGGCGGCCGACGTGCGCCGCCATCTGCGGAACGAGCCGGTGAGCGCCGGACCGCCGAGCGCCTCCTACCGCCTCGGAAAACTGGTGCGGCGCAACCGCGGGACGTTCGCCGCGCTGGGCGCGATCACGTTCGTGCTGATCGCGGCCGTGGTGGTCAGCTCGGTGATGTACGTGCGCGCCGAGCGGGCTTCGCGCCTGGCGATCCGCGAGGCCGCCAAGGCCACGCAGGTGTCGCGCTTCCTGGGGGACATGCTCGGCGGCGTGGGACCGCACGTGGCCCAGGGACGCGACACGGAGATGCTGCGCGCGATCCTCGACGAGACCGCTTCCCGCGTCGGCAAGGAACTGGCGGGCCAGCCGGAGGTGGAGGCGGCGCTGCGGCTGCAGCTCGGGCTCACCTACCGCCAGCTCGGCGAGTACGAGGCCGCGCAGGGGCAGCTCGACCGCGTGCGCGAACTCCAGGCGGCGTTCGACCAATCGTCGCCCTTCCCCGCCAAGTTCCTGGTGGAAGCCGGCTCCCTGGCCTGGAACCGCGGCGAGATGAAGGAAGCCGAAGCGACGTACCGGCAGGCCCTGCAGCGCATGGCGGACACGGCGCCGATCGATTCGGTCGCCTGGGCCGAGGCCTCCCTCTACCTGGCGAACGTGCTGCAGGAGCAGGGCAACTACGGCGCGGCCGACTCGCTGATGCACCGCTCGCTCGCGGTCTACCGCGGCCTGCCGCAGGAGTCCGACGCCCTGGCCGTGAACCTCAACAGCCTGGGCAACCTGGCGCGCTACCAGGGCGACCTGCCGGCCGCCGAAGGCTTCTACACCGAAGCCCTGGCGGTCCACCGCCGGGTGCTGGGCGACCTCCACCCGTTCGTGGCCACCGACCTGCACAACCTGGGCCGGCTGCTGGACGCGATGGGGCGGAGCGGCGAGGGCGAGAAGCTGCTGCGCGAGGCGATCGCGATCCACGGGCGGGTCTTCGACGGCCCCCACCCGGACACGGCGATCCTGCTGCGCTCGCTCGCGGAGATGATCATGGGCTCCGAGCGCTTCGACGAGGCGGATTCCCTCTCGCTGGCCGCCCACGAGATGACGCGGACGATCTACGGCGACCGCAACGAGAACACCTTGAGGTCGCAGCTCTCCGTTGCCGAATTGAAGTCGCGCCGGGGGAACCTCGCGGAGGCCGAGGCGATCTTCGCCGGACTCGTGCCGGCCTGCCGCGACACGGGGATCACCGATCCCGGCCTGCTGCCGACCGTGCTGTACCGCCTGGCGACGACGCAGCTGAAGCAGGGGCGCAGCCGCGACGCGCTGGCGCCCTTCGCCGAGGCGGTCGAACTCTCGACCGCGACCAGCGGCGCGGACCACCCCAACACGCTGCTCTTCCGCAACGACTACGCCCGCGCGCTGGCGGGACTGGGGGACGACGCGGCGGCGGTGAAGCAGCTCCGCGTGGTCCTCGAGGCCCGCGAGCGGGTCCTGGGCGCCGGGCACCCGGAGACCTCGATCACGCGCGTGGACCTGGGACGCAGCCTCCGGCGCCTGGGCCAGCTGGAGGAAGCCGAGGCGCAGCTGCGCCGGGGACGCGACGATTACACAACCGCCAAGGGGAACGACCACCCCGGGCGCTGGATCGGCACGGTGCACCTGGCCGGCGCGCTGATCGACCTGAAGCGGTACGACGACGCCGAGAAGGAACTGAAGGGCGCCGAGTCGTTCTACCTGGGGCAATCCGGTGAGGGCAGCGCCGAAACCCGCTGGGTGCGCGCGCGGCTTTCCAGTCTCTACCTCCGGGCGGGCCGCCGGGCCGACGCCGACCGCCTGCTGTCCCTGGCCCTGGACGAGGCGCCGGGCCCCGTCGATCCGCGGACCCGCGGCCGCATCCTCTACGACCGGGGCGAATCCTGGCTGGCGCTGGGCGAACCGGACGAGGCCGAGCGGACCCTGCTGGAGAGCTTCGGGATCCTCGAGGCGGAACTGGGCGCCGCCAACGGCGACACCCAGTACGCCATGCGCCTGCTGGCGACGGCCTGCGACCAGCTGGACCGCCCGCGGGACGCCGCCGCGTGGCGGGCGCGCCTGCTGTGAGCTGCTGAAGGAACGATTCGCGACGGAACCGCGGCGGGACGCGGAACGGGGGAGCCTCGAGGCTCCCCCGTCCTTTCACGATCGTGTCGCGGTGGACCGGTCAGTGATTGCCGCCCATGCCGGAGCCCAGACGGGCGCCGCCCTTGGTGGTCGGGCAGACGCCGTCGCCGGGTCCGAAGCCGGTGCCGTCGCCGGGGCCGGTGCCGCCGTTGCCGGTGCCGTCGCCCGGGCCGTAGCCGCCGGCGCCGCCGGCCATCGTCTGCCACATGGCCTTCAGACGGTACAGGAAGCCGGCCGGGTTCTCCGCGCCGGTCACGGTGCAG
>JAURXS010000483.1 GCA_030654305.1 bacterium
TCCTCAGCGGGCTGCACGGCTCGTCGGCGTCGCTGCTGCTCGCGGACTGGTTCCGGCGGGAGCGCCGTGCGGCGCTGGTGGTGGCGCCGTCGCGCGACGCGGCCCTACGGCTGGCCGACGACCTCGAGGCCTGGCTCGGGCCCGGCGACGTCGTCTACCTGCCGCAGCAGGAGGTGCTCGTCTACGACCGCCAGTCGCCGGACGCCGAGCTGGTCGGCGCCCTGATGGCCGGGCTGGCGAGGCTGGGCACCGGCGCGCCGGCGCTCGCGGTGACCTCGCTGTACGGTCTGCGCCAGCGGGGGCTGTCGCCGTCGCGCCTGGCGGCGGCCACGCTCGCGCTGGCCGTCGGGGGCCGCCACGACCGCGAGGGGTTCTGCGCGCGGCTGGGGGAGCTGGGCTACGCCTGCGTCGGCCTGGTCGCCCGCACCGGCGAGTACGCGCGGCGCGGCGCGCTCATCGACCTGTTCCCGCCCGGGGACCACCCGCTGCGCGTGGAGTTCTTCGACGACGAGATCATCTCGCTGCGCACCTTCGACCCCTCGACCCAGCGCACGCTGGCGAAGCTCGAGCGGATCGACGTGCTGCCGGTCAGCCACCTCGTGCTGGACGACGAAGCCGTCCTGGAGGCGCAGCTGCGCGTCGAGCAGCTCGTCGAGGACGGGGAGCTGGCCGACGACGACCGGCTGGACCTCGACGCCCGCCTCGAGGAGCGCGTCCACGCCGCCGGCCTCGAGGCCTTCCTGCCCCTGTTCGGCGCGACCGCCCTGCTCACCGACCACCTGCCCCCCGACGCCTGCCTGATCTGGAGCGACCCGGCGGCGCTGGCCGCGCAGTCCGAGCTGCTGGACGAGGAGATCCCGCGCCTGCGCGAGACGCGCCTGCGCCACGACCCCTGGCTGCCGGACACCGCCGAACTGGTGGCCCCGGCCGGCGAACTGGCCGTCCTGACGCTGCCCCAGGCCGCGCTGAGCGGCGGCTGGGTCGGGGACGACCCCGTGCGCTGGCTGGAGCGCGACGCGTTCGAGACCGCGCGCTTCGACACGCACCGCCCGGGCCTGCGCGGCGGCGACGTGGCGCGGCTGGCCGCGGCGCTGTCGGCGTGGGAGAAGGAGGGCCGCTTCGCCTGCGTGCTCTGCGACAACCAGGGGCAGGCCAGCCGCCTCGCCGAGCTGCTGCTGGAACAGGAAGGGGCCCTGCCCGCGGCGATGCCGGTGGTGGGCCGCCTCGCCGAGGGCTTCCTGTGGCCGGCGGCCGGGCTCGCCCTGGTGACCGACCACGAGTTCTTCGACCGCTACCAGCGCCCGGCCCGCGCCCGCTTCCGCGGCGGCGCGGTGGTCAAGGACTCCGGCAACCTGCAGGCGGGCGAGTACGTGGTCCACGTCGAGTACGGCATCGGCCTGTACCGCGGCCTGCGGCGCATCACGGTCCAGGACGCCGAGCGCGAGTGCCTGCTGCTGGAGTACGCGGCCGGGGACAAGGTCTACGTCCCGGTCGAGAAGATCGGCCTAGTCGAACGCTTCAGCAGCGACCGCGCCGCGGCGCCGGAGCTGAGCCGCCTGGGCACCGCGTCCTGGGCCCGCGTGACCAAGAAGGCGCGCAAGGCGATCCAGGCCATGGCGGCCGAGCTGCTGAACCTCTACGCCGCGCGCCAGAGCCTGCCCGGCTTCGCCTTCCCGCCCGACGGCGACCTGCTGCGCTCGCTCGAGGAGTCCTTCCTGCACGAGGAGACTCCCGACCAGCTCACCTCCATCGCCGACGTCAAGCACGACATGGAGCGCGCGCAGCCCATGGACCGCCTGGTCTGCGGCGACGTCGGCTACGGCAAGACCGAGGTCGCCATGCGCGCCGCCTTCAAGGCGGTCGAGGCGGGGCGCCAGGCCGCCGTGCTCTGCCCCACCACGCTGCTGGCCCACCAGCACGGCGAGACCTTCGCCGAGCGCTACCGCGACTTCCCGGCCCGCGTGGCGGTGCTGAGCCGCTTCCAGTCGCCCCGCGAGCAGCGCGAGGTCGTGCGCCGCGCGCGCGAGGGCGAGCTGGACGTGCTGATCGGCACGCACCGGCTGCTGTCCCGCGACGTCCGCTTCCAGCGGCTCGGCCTCTTGGTCATCGACGAGGAGCACCGCTTCGGCGTGCGCCACAAGGAGCGGCTGAAGCAGCTGCGCAAGGAGGTGGACGTGCTGACCCTCAGCGCCACGCCCATCCCGCGCACGCTGTACCTCTCGCTGATGGGCGCGCGCGACATGTCGCTGATCACCACCCCGCCGCGCGACCGCCTGCCGATCCACACCGAGATCTGCGCCTACAGCGAGGAGGTGCTGCAGGAGGCGATCCTGCGCGAGCTGCACCGCGGCGGCCAGGTCTTCTTCGTGCACAACCGGGTCGAGACGATCCAGGCCACGGCCTCGAAGGTCCGCGAGCTGCTGCCCAGCGTCCGGGTCTGCGTCGCCCACGGCCAGATGGACGAGGACGCGCTGGAGCGGGTGATGGCCGCCTTCCTGGCCCAGGAGTTCGACGTGCTGGTCACCACGACGATCATCGAGTCGGGGCTGGACATGCCGCGGGTCAACACGATCGTCATCGACCGCGCCGACCGCTTCGGCCTGGCCCAGCTCTACCAGATCCGCGGCCGGGTCGGCCGCTCCAGCCAGCGCGCCTTCGCCTACCTGATGACGCCGCCGGGGGAGGCCCTCTCGCAGGACGCGCGGCGGCGGTTGTCGGCGCTGCAGGAGTTCCAGGCGCTGGGCTCCGGCTACCACATCGCGATGCGCGACCTGGAGATTCGCGGCGCCGGCAACATCCTGGGCCAGGAGCAGCACGGGCACCTCGAGGCCATCGGCTTCGACCTCTACTGCCGCCTGCTGGACGAGGCCGTCTCCGAGCTGCGGGGCGACGGGCGCGCGACGGCGCTGGACGTCAAGATCGACCTGAAACTGCCGGCCTACCTGCCCGACGACTACATCGGGGACCCCGAGCAGAAGATGGACCTCTACCGCCGCCTGGTGCGGATCGCCGACGATCGCGGCTTCCGGCTGGTCGCGGACGAGATCCGCGACCGCTACGGCCCGCCGCCCCCGCCGGTCGCCAACCTGTTGCAGATCGGGCGGATCCGGGCCCTGGCGGCCCGCAACGGCGTGGAGGAGATCCGGGTCGGCCGGCGGGAGCTGAGCCTGTTTTTCGCTGGCGGGAGGGAGCCCTCCCCCCTTATACTCCGCGGTTTGATGGGAACCGGTCCCAAGGGGCTGATGTTCAGGGCCGTCGACCAGCTCGAGCTGAAGATCCCGGCGACCCGCGACGACGCCCCGGCTGCCGCCTATCACATCCTGGACCTCATCGATCGTTTGCGCGAGGACGCGGGCGGCGATCCGGCCGCCGCCGTGCCCTCGAAACCCCTGAGTCGAGTGAAGGAGACGTCATGACCTCGAACGCACGCAGGTTCCTCGCCGCGGCCGCCGCGACGGCGGCGCTCGCGCTGGTCCTGGGAGCCGCCGGCTGCGGCGGCAAGTCCGAGAAACCGGCGGCGGGCGCCGACAAGGAGGACGGGCGCGTCGTCGTGAACGTCGGCGAACGCAAGGTCACGGCCGGCTACTACCAGTCCCGCCTGCAGAAGATGGCCGCGAACGACCTGCCCCGCGACGCGGAGGGCAAGGCCTTCGACACCGCCACCCCGGCCGGACGGCGCGCGTTCCTGGACGTCATCATCAACAAGGAGTTGATGGTGCTCAAGGCCAAGGAGCTCGGCTACGACGAGCAGGAGGACGTCAAGAAGCTCATCGAGGCGGTCGTCTACTACCAGTCGACCCAGGTGATGCGCACCGACCTGATCCAGAAGCCGGGCGAGGAGGTGTCGGCGGAGGAGATCAAGGCCTACCACGACCGCCGCACGCAGGTCCGGCACTTCGAGTTCATCATCTGCAACTTCGAGGCCGACGCCGCCAAGGCCCGCCAGGCGGTGCTTGACGGCGGCCTGTGGGAGACCGTCGCCGAGGAGTACAACGACGGGTCGCGCGGCCCCTCCAACGACTACCGGATGCAACTGCAGTTCGGCACCGCCGACGACATGTTCGAGCGCCCGCTCTTCGAGCTGGGGGTCGGCGAGGTCAGCCGCCCCATCGAGAGCGTCTACGGCTACTGGGTCGTGCGCCTGGACAGCGTGCAGACCGTGCGCGAGCGCCCCCTGGACGACGAGTACCGCGAGCGCATCCGCGCGACCATCTCCCAGAAGCGCGCCAAGCTGCGCGAGGCGACCTTCATCAAGGAGAGCCGCGAGCGCCACGAGTTCAAGTACGACGACGCCGCGCTGTGGATCGTCTTCAACGGCATGCCCGAGGATGAGCCCTACCTCGACCAGGCGACCCAGAAGCCCGTCGAGAAGGAGCGGCTGCGGCCCCTCGACGTCCCGGCGTCGGAGCTGGGGCGGTTCTTCTTCAGCTTCCGGCCCGACCCCGACCAGGAGCCCCAGGTCTGGACCATCGGGGACTACAAGGCCAAGTACGACGAGATGAGCGTCTTCCAGCGGCCGAAGCGCAACACCCTGCTCGGCGGCGTGAAGAACAAGCTCTTCGGCGACATGGTCGACCAGGCCCTCTACGCCGCCGAGGCGCGCGAGCGCGGCTACGACAAGGACCCGCGCGTCATCGCCGAGGCGAACGAGCGCAGCGAGCAGCACATGCTGTCGCTGTTCCACGACGAGGTCGTGAAGTACGACGAGCACGTGAGCATGGAGGCGATCCGCGCCCTGTACGAGGAGAACCCCGCGGTCTACCGCGTGCCCGAGGAACGCCGCGGCCGCATCATGATGTGCGCGGACAAGTCCGCTGCCGAGGCGGCGGCCGCCGACCTGGCCGCCGGCCAGCCCTGGAGCACCGTCTTCGCGGCCCGCAACAAGTCCACCGGCGGCACGCCGGAAGGGCAGATCTCCATCAACGAGCTCGCGCAGTCGGCCGACCGCGACCGGCTCTTCGCCCTGACGCGGCCCGGCGAGGTCAGCGCGCCGTTCCCGTCGCACGACCTCTGGTGCCTGGTCATGCTCGACAACGCCACGCCCGGGCGGCAGAAGCCGCTCGACGAGGTGATCAACGACGTCGGGGCGAGGGTCAAGCGCAAGCGCCAGGACGAGGCCCTGCAGACGCTGCTGGCGCAGTGGCGCAACGAGTACCCGATCAAGATCAACGACCGCGTCCTGGACTCCCTGCCTTCCTGGGAGCAGCTGCAGGCGTCCAAGCCGGCGTCCAAGTAGCGCCGGACGCCCAGAGGTGTCGCGGGCGCCGGGGGGAGCCTCTCCCCGGCGCCCACTTTGAAAGGAAGCAGGCATGATGGCAGCGCGGCGATGGATGGCGACGGCGGCCCTGGCGCTGGCGGCGGTCTCGGCGAAAGCGCCGGCGGCCCGGGCCCAGGACGCCGCGTCCGCGGCGGCGCCGGACACGACGGCGGCGACCGCGACGATGGCGACCGCGACCCCCGAGCTGGTCGACCGCATCATGGTCGTCGTCGACGAGGAGGCGATCCTGCAGAGCGACCTCGAGCGCGAGATCGCCCTCTACCACCTCGAGTCCCGCAACATGGGCGCCCCCGACGACAAGGACGAGGCGACGGTGCGCGCCGAGGTCCTCGACCGGCTGATCGAGAGCAAGCTCATCATCGCGGCCGCCCGCCGCGAGGAGATCGAGATCAGCGAGGAGTCCGTGGAGCGGGAGGTCCAGGCGAACATCGACCAGCTCGTGCGCTACTACGGGTCGCAGGCGCGGCTCGAGGCGGAGCTGGCGGACAACGCGATGACCCTGGACGACTACCGCCGCCGCTCCGCCTCCCAGCTGCGCGACCAGCACTACATGCGGGCCGTGGTCAACCGCTTCATCCGGCCGGGCATCGAGGTGCGCGAGGAGGAGGTCGAGGCCTACTACGCGGCCCACCGCGACGAGGTCCCCGCGGCCCCCGACACCCTGGCCCTCTCGGACATCCTGATCGCCGTGCAGCCCTCGCCGGAGGTCCAGCGCGATCTGCAGGCCAAGCTCGGGGCCGTGATGCAGGAGCTGGGCCGCGGCGACGCCTTCGGCGCGGTCGCCGACCGCCACACCGCGGGCCCCGGCGCCGGCGCCGGCGGCCGCATCGGCCTGGTCCGCCCGGGCGAACTGTTCAGCCGCGCGCTGGAGGACGCCGTGTTCTCGCTGCAGGAGGGCGAGACCTCCCAGCCCGTGGTCACCGAGCGCGGCCTGCACGTCGTGCACGTGGACAAGGTCGGGGAGGAGGGGCGCGAGATCAGCCAGATCTTCTTCCCCATCGAAGTGACCGAGGACGACGTCGCGCGCTCGCGCGCCGAGGCCGAGGCCGCCCACGCGCGCCTCACGGCCGGCGAGCCCTTCGCGAAGGTGGCCGCCGAGGTCAGCGTCGATCCCGGTTCCGCCCCGCGCGGCGGCGAGCTCGGCACCTTCGTCCTGGACGAGCTGTCGCCGACCATCCGCGAGCACCTGGCCGAGGCCGCGGCGGGCGCGATCACGCCGCCGTTCCTGACCCCGGCGGGTTTCTACATCTTCCTGGTGCGCGAACGGACCGCCGGCGCGAGCGCGGGCTTCGAGGAGCTGCGCGACCAGGTGCGCCAGGCCGTCGAGTCCCAGAAGCTGCAGGAGGCCCTGGCCGTCTACGTCGAGGGCCTGCGCGCGCGGTTCGCCGTCGACCGCAAGGACTGAGAGCCGGCGCCCGCCGGCAGGGAGGCCGTCGCTTGCTGCAGCGCTTCGCCGGACGTGAGCCGGTCGTCGGCCGCTTCCTGGACCTGGAACGGTCCGGGAAACTGGGCCAGAGCTACCTCTTCGTCGGGCCCGACGGCAGCGGCAAGGAGCTCACCGCCCTGGAGATCGCCCGGCTGATCAACTGCGCCGACCCCGAGGCCTGCCGCCGCGAGGCCGCGTGCGAGAGCTGCCGCAAGGCCCTCGGCTTCCAGCATCCCGACATCCAGTGGATCTGCCCCGCGCCGGCGTCCCTCGCCGACGCCGAGGTCGGCGAACTGCTGGCGGCCAAGGCCGAGGACCCGTTCCACCGCCCGTCGTTCGCCGGTTCGAGCGAGGTGCTGATCGGCGACCCGGACCGGCCCGGACCGCTCACGATCCGGTCGGTGCTGCAGTTCCTGCGCCTGAAGCCGTTCCAGGGCCGGCACAAGGTGGCGATCGTCGGCGACGCCCACCGCCTGCGCGCGGGCGCCGCCAATGCCTTCCTCAAGACGCTCGAGGAGCCGCCGCCCGGCGCGCTGATCCTGCTGCTGTCGAGCCTGCGCGGCGCGGTCCTGCCCACGATCCTCTCGCGCTGCCAGCGCGTGGCCTTCGAGCCCTACCCGCGCGAGGAGCTGGCGCGGCTGTTGGTCGACCTCTACGACCTGCCGCCGGCGCAGGCCGCGGACCACGCCCTGGCGGCGGACGGGGACGCCCGCCGCGCGGCCCGTTACCGCCTGACCCTGTCGCGCGCGCTGCGGGCCTGGGCCCGCGGGCTCGTCGCCGACCTGGACGCCGGCCGCCTCGGCACGGCCCAGATCGCGGCCGAGATGCTGCACAAGGGGGCGGTGCCGGCCGAGCTGCTGGCCGAGGCCGCGGACGGCGTGACCCGCCCCGGCGTCGCCAAGGAGCTGTCCGAGCGCCGTGACCGGGCGATTCAGCTTTGCGAGCAGATGCATCTCCATTACAGTGAAATCCTGGGCTGCGCCGCGCGCGGCGACGGCTGGGAGCCGCGCCTGCCCCGCGACGCCGCCCTGATCGCGGACCTCGCGGGCCGCCGCACGCCCGCCGGCCTGCTGCGCGACATCGACGCGGTCGAGCAGGCCCGGCGCGAGATCGACCAGAGCCTCAATCTCGGCCTGGTGATGGCCGTGTTGTTCCAGGAGCTGAGCGACCATGTCCGACTGGATCGAGCCGCCGCGCGGGCCTGAGCCCGACGCCGCCGCGCCCGCGGCTCAGCAAGACGCGCCGCACGACGCGCCGCTTGAAGCGTCGTACGATGCGTCGTACGAGGCGCCGCACGCCGCCGCGTCGCCGGCGTCCGATCCCGACGCCCTGGTCATGGTGCAGTTCAAGGGACACCGCAAGGCCTGCTACCACAACCGCCGCGCGGTCGGCCTCGACGTGGGCGACTACTGCATGGTGGAGGCGGACCGCGGCCGCGACATGGGCCGCGTCTGCTACGTCGGCCCCGGCAAGGAGGTCTGGCGGCGTGAGGCCGCGCGCCAGGGCGTGCTGGCCACCTGCGGGCCGGACGACCTGAAGCGCCTGCACGAGAACCGCGCCGACGAGTGGGAGTGCTACGACATCTGCCTGGAGAAGATCCAGGAGCGTCGCCTCGAGATGGAGCTGGTGACGGTCGAGCGCCAGTACGACCGCAACAAGATCACCTTCTTCTTCACGGCCGAGAAGCGCGTCGACTTCCGGCAGCTGGTCAAGGACCTCGCCGCGATCTTCCGCACGCGCATCGAGCTGCGGCAGATCGGCGTGCGGGACGAGGCGAAGATCAAGGGCGGCATGGGGATCTGCGGGCGCGAGCTGTGCTGCAGCAGCTTCCTGGGCGAGTTCAGCCCCGTCACCCTGAAGATGGCCAAGGGGCAGCAGCTGCCGCTGAGCCCGAACAAGCTGTCGGGCCTGTGCGGGCGGCTGCGCTGCTGCCTGTCGTACGAGCACGAGGGGTACCTCGAATCGCTGGCGCGCATGCCGCGCGTCGGCGCCCGCGTGACCACCCCGCGCGGCGAGGGGCGAGTCCGCAAGCTCGACCTGCTGCGCGAGACCGCCACGGTGCAGCTGGACGAGGGCGCCCAGACGCTGGTGCTGGGCGCGGCCGAGATGACCTGGGACGTGCGCCAGGACCTGCCGCGCAGCCGGCAGCGGCGCCCGCGCAAACCCTGCCACCGCGACGAGCCGACCGAGCACTGACCTCCCGCCCGCCGCGCACGGGCCCGGACCCATCACCGCCCGTCGCCGGAGGACGCTTGTACACCGACACCCACCTGCACCTGGACCGCCGCGAGTTCGCCGGCGAGGTCGACGCGGTCCTGGACAGGGCGGCGCGGGCGGGCGTCACGCGCCTGATCAACATCGGCTACGACCTGCCCAGCAGCGAAGCCTCGGTGGCGCTGGCCCGGGGCGACGGCCGCCTGCGGGCCGCCGTCGGCGTCCACCCGCACGACGCGCTGGTGATCGCCGACGCGGACGGGGCGGTCACGCCGGACGGCGAGCGCGCCCTGGCGCGCCTGGCCGAGCTGGCCGCGGACCCGCGCGTGGTGGCGATCGGGGAGATCGGCCTGGACTTCTACCGCGACCTGTCGCCGCGCCCGGCGCAGCGGGCGGCGCTGCGGGCCCAGCTCGCGCTGGCCTCGCGCCTCGACCTGCCGGTGGTGCTGCACGTGCGCGACGCCCAGGACGACATCGTCGACGAGCTCGAGGCCGCGGGCGTGCCGGCGCGGGGCGGCATCCTGCACAGCTTCGCCGGCGGGGCCGGGCACGCCGCCTGGGGCGTGGCGCACGGGTTCCTGCTGGGGATCGGCGGCCCGGTGACCTACCGCAACAGCGGCCTGCCGGAGGTCCTGGCCGGCGTCGCTCCCGAACATCTGGTCCTGGAGACCGACGCGCCCTGGCTGCCGCCGGTGCCGCACCGCGGCGCCCGCAACGAACCCGCCTTCCTGCCGTTCACCGCGGCCCGCGTCGCGGAGATCTGCGGCCTCGCGGCGCCGGAGCTGGCGCGCATCACCGGGGCCAACGTCGACCGCCTGTGCGGCGCGCGGGGGTGGGCGTGAGCGAGCCCCTGAACCGCAGCCAGCTCGAACTGCTGCGCGCCCACGACGTGCGCCCGGTCAAGCGCCGCGGGCAGAACTTCCTGCTGGACGGGAACCTGGCGCGGGCCATCGCGGCCGACTGCCTGGAGCTCGGGACGGACGTCCTGGAACTCGGGGCCGGGGGCGGCGCGTTGACCTTCCCGCTGCTGGAGGCCGGGGCGACGGTGACCGCGGTCGAGGTCGACCGGCACCTCTGCGACCTCCTGCGGGAGGAAACGGCCGGACGGGAACGATTCCGGCTGGTGGAGGCCGATATCGCGCGTCTGGACTGGTCCGCGACGCTGGATCTGGCCGGTCCTCGGCCGGTGGTGGCCGGGAACCTGCCCTACGTCCTGACCAGCGAGGTGCTGTTCGCGCTCATCGACCACCGCCGCCGCGTGGCCGGGGCGGTCTTCATGATCCAGCGCGAGGTGGCCGCCCGGCTGGCCGCCGGTCCGGGCAGCAAGGAGTACGGCGTGCTGGCGGTGGTGCTCGGCTCGCAGTTCGAGGTGGAGGTGCGCCGGCAGGTGCCGGCGGCGGTGTTCTGGCCGCGGCCCGACGTCGTGTCGGCCGTGGTCGTCCTGCGCCCGCGGCCGGACACGTGGGACGACGGGGAACTCTCGCGGTTCCGGGCCCTGGTCAAGGGGCTCTTCCAGCAGCGGCGCAAGCGCACGGCCACCGTCCTGCGCGCGCTGTGCGGCGTCGACGAGGCGACCGCGGCCGGCTGGTGCCGCGCCGCGGGCGTGGATCCCGACGCGCGGCCCGAGCAGGCGCCGCGCGCGGCCCTGCGCGAACTGGCCCGGCTCATTCCCGGGGAGGGCGGACGTTGAGGTGCAGGCCGGGAACGAGGATCGCCGCGGCGCTGGCGCTGCTGTGGCTGCTGGCGGCCGCGGTCGGCGCGGCGCAGGACGACCCCGACGAGGCGGCGGCCCAGGCCGCGGCCGACAGCCTCGCCGCCGCCGAGAGCGGCGCCCCGACCATGAGCAACTTGCAGCGTCAGGCGGCCGCGGCCCGGGCCATGGCCGCGGACACCACCCGGGTCGGCGGGACGCCCTTCGTGCTGAGCTGGGAGCGGGCGGCCGATGCCGCGGTGCGGGCCCAGATGCAAAAGGTCGACTGGGAGGCCGGCCTGCTCAACAGCTTCGCGCTGCGCGACCTGAGCCTCATCGCGCTCGACCTGGGCACGGCGCACGAGGACTACCGGTCGCAGGAGAAGCTCGTCGACCGCCGCAACGGCTCGCTCACCTACACCACCGACTCCCAGAAGAGCCTGACGGCCAACCTCTCGCTGGCCCAGAGCTGGAGCCGCGACGAGGTCACCAACGCCACGGGCCTGACCACCGCCAACGAGCGCGACGTGCGCACGGCCAACACCACGGTCCAGCGCACGGGCCTGGGCCTGCTCGGCGGGCTGCACGACGTGAACGTCCGCGGCACCTTCACCGAACAGCGGGCCGAGCAGCTCGGCATGCGCAACGACATCTCCGAGGGCCAGCTCGACGGCGCGCTGCGCTCCAAGGTCGCGGCCGGGGACTGGCTCGTCGTGCGGACCGGCCTGTACGGCGCCACCCAGAGCGGCGAGCGCTCCCTGGGCCTGCAGACGAACCCCTCGAGCACCAGCGGCGACACCCTGCGCTTCGGCGCCTACTACGACCGGGGCGCCTGGAACGGCGGGTTCACGTTGGCGAGCTCGAACTTCGACCGGCGCTACCTCGACTACCGCCGCAACGCCAACGGCGTCGTGGACACCATCGGCGTGGACGAGAAGATCGTGAAGGAGCTGGAGAGCGACGACGCGATGACCCTGGCCTGGGACAACGCCCTGCGCGTGTGGGGCGTGAGCTTCGGCGCCAAGCTGGCCCGCGACATGTCGCAGAACGGCTTCCGCGCCAGCGGCATCGGCATGCGGGAGCGCCACCTGGACCGCGCCACCCTCGACCTGGGCTTCCGGGCGACCCGCCTGGACTCCGTCCAGTTCCAGTACGGCTACCTCTGGAAGTGGGACGACCAGACCTTCAAGGGCGCCACCAACCCGCGCGGCCGCCAGATCTCGCAGTCCCGCGACTTCAAGTTCAGCTGGGTCCACGACCTGTTCCGGCACACCGACCTGCGGCTGGCCTACACCACGGGGCTGTCGCAGGAGATCGCCGAGCGCATGTTCAACCAGAACGACCGCGACCGGCTCGAGACCACCCTGAACCTCAAGGTCGACACGACCTTCGACAACCTCTTCAAGGTGAACCTGGCCTTCGACGCCCGCCACCTCGAGGACATCTCGATCCGGCGCGAGCGGTCGGCCAACAACAGCGTCAAGGACACCTACGAGGTCGCCCCCGGCTACTCCTGGCCGGTCGCGCCGTGGCTGGACCTGGCGCAGAGCTTCCGCGTCTGGATCCAGTTCACCGACTACGTCTACTCCGGGTTCGAGGGCATCGACAAGCAGGACGACTACAACAAGCGCGGCAACCTGAACACCAGGGTCACGATCCGGGTGAACAGCCGCCTGCGCGTGACCCTGCGCCACGACTTCGACGTCAAGTCCAACGCCAAGGAGTCGCGCTCCGACGCCGCCGGCCGCACGTACTACAGCCGCGAGCAGACCCAGGACAACTCCAAGGTCGACGTCAGCCTGAACTACAAGCCGACCCCGTGGCTGACCCTGGACGGCGCCACCTACCAGGCGCGCGACTACAAGGAGACCTTCGGCGCGCGCGTGACCGAGACCGAGCGCTTCAGCGGCCAGGTCAGCGTGGGCGGGCAGATCCAGCTGACCAGCAAGGACGGCACGCGCACCCTGAAGGCCAGCGTCCACCGGTTCTTCGCCCACGGTCCGAGCGTCCAGGAGTACAACAGCGCCTACTGGGACGCCGACATCCAGATGAAGTGGAGTTTTTGATGACCCACTATCGTCGAGGCTCATTTCTTGCTATAATAATCTTGTCCCTGGGCTTGGCCCCCGTGCTGGGGGGGTGCCTGTTCGAGCCGCGGAGCGCGGAACCGCCGACGGGCGGCTCGATCACGTACTTCGACCAGTCGCAGCCCCAGAACGTCCTGGCGAACCTGGAGATCGCGTTCCAGAACCGGGACGCCGCCGGCTACGAGCGCCAGATCGCCGCGGACTTCAGCTACGAGCCGGACGGGGACACCCAGGCGTCGTACCCGGACGTGGACTGGACGACCTGGAACCGCGAGACCGAAATCGCGTTCATCCAGAGCTTCTTCAACAACGTGGACGGGATCGCGGCGAACCTGAACGAAACGGTGGTTTCGGAGGGAAGCACCGGCACGACCGCGGAATACCGCGAGATCTATGCCGTCACGGTGACCGAGAGCGGCGGCTTCGTGCCCTACCGGGCCAGCGTGACGTTCAACTTCGTGCTCGACGGCACCTACTGGGTCCTGTCGCGCTGGTTCGACGAGCAGGGCGGGGAAGACCCCGTGTCCCACGCCCCCCTGCCCACCTTGGGGCAGCGCCGGGGCGCTTTCGCAGCATCGGGAGGTGGCCGAGCGAGCGGTTGATATGCTATGATGGAACCCATCATCCAAGAGAGATCCGCCCCGCGTACGGCGGGGCCCGAAAGCGAAACTGCTGCGGCGCGCGAGCCGCGCGCCCCCTGAGATGTGGAGGTGACCACCATGCGAAACCACACCCGGTTGCTGAGCGGCCTGGCGGCCGTGGCGACCCTGGTCGTCCTGGCCGGCGGCTGCATCTTCTCCCCGGACGACGACGTGATCAACCCGCCCGTGCCGCCGTC
>JAURXS010000484.1 GCA_030654305.1 bacterium
GAGCCGTTGGCTTTCACCTCTGACTAACTGGCCCGCCTACGAACCCTTTATACCCAGTGAATCCGAACAACGTTTGCGCCCTACGTATTACCGCGGCTGCTGGCACGTAGTTAGCCGGCGCTTCCTCTGGAGGTACCTTCAACCCCCGCGGGTATTAACCGCGGGTATTTATTCCCTCCTGACAGAGCTTTACGACCCTAAGGCCTTCATCGCTCACGCGGCGTCGCTCGGTCAGGCTTTCGCCCATTGCCGAAGCTTCTCGACTGCTGCCTCCCGTAGGAGTCTGGGCCGTATCTCAGTCCCAGTGAGGCCGGACACCCTCTCAGGCCGGCTACCCATCGTCGCCTTGGTGGGCCATTACCCCGCCAACTAGCTAATGGGACGCGGGACCATCCTTCAGTGACAGCTTGCAAGCAGAGGCCATCTTTCAGCCGGCCACCATGCGGTCGCCGGATCGTATGCGGTATTAGCAGTTCGTTAGAACTGTTGTCCCCCGCTGAAGGGTAGGTTTCCCACGCGTTACTCTCCCGTTCGCCACTTTACTCATCCCCCGAAGGGAACTTTCTCGTTCGACTTGCATGCCTAATCCACGCCGCCAACGTTCGTTCTGAGCCAGGATCAAACTCTCCGTTGTAAAAATATACAACAGGAATCGTTTCCTGTTTTTCGCAAGACAAGACGTGATGGATCCGAGGATCCGACACGTCCGACTCGGAATCGTCGGGAATGTCTCGTACGCTATTCTGTTGTCAAAGAGCCGACCCAGGCGCAAGGCGCTGGCCGTGCCCATTTATGGGCCGACGGCAGAATGTATCCGAGTGCTGCGAAGTTGTCAAGTGTCTTTCGTAAAAAACTTTGACCGCTTCCGACCCGTTCTGCCAAACCCTCCGGAGGCACCCCCGGACCCGCACCTATCGGCTTGCGCCGCAATCGGTACGGGCGCGCAATCTAGCTTTGACCCATCCCGTTGTCAAAGGAATAATCCGCGAATGGCGAAATAACCGCGAAATGCCGGTTAAAGCTCCGCAACCGCCTTCCCTGCTTGTTCCTGGGCGTCGACTGCGCTAGGGTTCGCTCCATGAAAAACCTCCTGGAAGGCTCCATCTCGCCGCGCCGCGTCCGCGTCGCGCTGATCGCCGTGGCCGGCCTGCTGCTGCTGGGCGTGGGCGCGGGGCTCACCGCCGTGCGCCGCCTCTCGCGCGACCTGCCGTCGCCCGAGCGCATCCTGACCATCGAGCCCGCGCGCAAGACGCTCGTGCTCGGGGCCGACGGCAGCGTCATCCACGAGTTCTTCGTGGAGAACCGCACGATCGTGACGCTGGACCGCATCCCCCGCCGCCTGCAGGAGGCGGTGGTCGCCATCGAGGACCGCCGCTTCTACACCCACTACGGCCTGGACATGAAGCGCTTCGTCAAGATCGTCTGGGTCAACCTGACCTCGTCGTCGAGCCCCGGCGCCAGCACCATCACGCAGCAGCTGGCCCGCAACCTCTTCCTGACGCTCGACAAGACGGTGACCCGCAAGGTCAAGGAGATGATCCTCGCCCTGCAGCTGGAGCAGACGTACAGCAAGGACGAGATCCTGGCGATGTACCTCAACCAGGTGAACTTCGGCAGCGGCGCCTACGGCGTCCAGTCGGCCTCGCGCACCTTCTTCGGCAAGGACGTGTGGGACCTCGAGGACGGCGAGTCCACGATGCTCGCCGGCATGATCCAGCTGCCGGAGGCCTACTCCCCCCTGCACAACCTGGAGCGCGCCTACCGCCGCCGCACGACGGTGCTGGAATCCATGGTCGCCACCGGCGCCTTGAGCCGCGACGAGGCGCGGAGCATCAACCAGGTGCGGGTCGTCGTCCGCGACGGCCGCCGCCGCTCGACCACGCCCTCCTTCGCGCCCCACTTCGTCGAGGAGATCCGCCAGCACCTCGAAGCGCGCTACGGCTTCGAGGGTCTCTACACCGACGGGCTGCGCGTCACCACCACCCTGGTGCCGCGCTACCAGCACTGGCTGGAGGAAGCCGCCGCGAAGCACCTCGAGCGCTACGAGCAGGAGAGCCGCTACCCGATGACCAAGGCCCGCTTCGACGCGCTCGCCGCCGTCGGCAAGCGGCCCGCGCGCGTGGAGTACCTGATGGGCGCCTGCGTGCTGCTGGACACGCGCACCGGCGCGGTGCTGGCCCTCTACGGCAGCCGCGACTACGACGACTACCAGTTCAACCTGGCCATGCAGGCGCAGCGCCAGCCCGGCTCCATCTTCAAGCCCGTCGTCTACCTGACGGCGCTGACCCACGGCTACACGCCGTGCTCGATCCTGATGGACACGCCGGTCTCCCTGAACACCGGCGCGGGCTTCTGGCAGCCGCACAACTTCGACAACAAGTACCTGGGCCCGATCACGCTGCGCTACGGCCTGAGCCACTCGCGCAACGTCGTCGCGGCCAGGCTCATCGACGACGTGGGGGTCGTGCCGGTGATCGAGACCGCCCGCCGCCTCGGCATCACGAGCGAGCTGCCGCCGGTGCTCTCGCTGTCGCTGGGCGCGGGCGAGATCAACCTCGTCGAGATGGTCTCGGCCTACTCCTCCTTCGGCAACCACGGCGTGCGCGTCGAGCCCTACCTGATCACGCGCGTCGAAACCGCGGACGGCGAGGTCCTGGAGGAGGGCGGCGTGCGCCAGCGCGAGGTGCTGGACCCGGCCACGGCGTGGCTGATGGCCGACCTGATGACCTCGACGCTGACCGAGGGCACGGCGCGCGCGGCCCCCCGCTACGGCTTCACCAAGACCGCGGCGGGCAAGACCGGCACCTACAACGAGTACACCGACGCCTGGTTCGTGGGCTTCACGCCGAGCTTCGCCGCGGGCGTGTGGGTGGGCTTCGACACGAAGGTGAGCATGGGGCGGGCGGGCACCGGCGCGCACATGGCGCTGCCGATCTGGGCCGAGCTGATGGGCAAGGTCACGGCCGAGGGGCCGGACGAGCCGTTCCCGCGCCCCGAGGGGATCGTCCAGAAGCGCGTCTGCCTGCTCTCCGGGCTGCTGGCGACCACCGGCTGCGATTCGACGGCCGTGGAGTACTTCCTCGCCGCCGGCTTCCCGCGGCGCGCGTGCGACCGCCACGGCGGGGCCCTGCTGCGCCCGGTCGAGGGCTGGGTCGATCCGGCGCCGCGGGAGCTGCGCGACATCGAGCTGGAAGACGAGTTCTAGCGGCCGTCGGCGCCGGGCGCCGCATCCTCGATCCGGCCCAGGACCAGGGGCGGCGCCGCGGTCGGCGCCGCCGCGATCGCCAGGGCTTCACGCACCCTCTGCGCCGCGCGCGCGGCCGCCGCGGCGTCGCGGGCCCGGATCCAGGCCAGGGGCTGGCCGCGCGCGACGCGCTCCCCTCGCCGCACCAGGACGTCGATCCCCGCCTCGAGGTCCAGCGCGTCCGACACCTGCCGCCGCGCGCCGCCGATCTCCGCCAGCGCGTGGCCGAAGCCGCGGCAGTCCACCTCCCCGATCCAGCCGTCTTGCGCCGCCTCGACCGCGATCAGTCGCGGCGCCAGCGCGAGCCCGAAGTCGGGTCGCGCGGGATCGAGCCGGCCGCCCTGGGCGGCCACCCAGCGCAGCATCGCGTCGAAGGCTTCGCCGCCGTCCCAGGCCCGCCGCACCGCGGCCAGGGCGGCGGCGCGGTCGCCGGCTAGGCCGGCGGTCAGCAGCATCTGGGCGACGAGGTCCTCGGTCAGCGCGACGAGGTCGGCCGGGGCGCGGCCGCGGCCGTCGGGCCGCAGAGCGTCGAAGGCTTCGATCGTCTCGCCGGCGTGGCCCACTGCCACGCCGAGCGGCTGGGACATGTCGGAGAAGACGACGGCCATGCGGCGGCCCCACGCCGCGCCGATGCGCATCAGCGAGGCGGCCAGCTCCTCGGCGGCCGCGCGGTCGGTCATGAAGGCGCCGGAGCCCACCTTCAGGTCGATGACGATGGTGCGCGGCCCCGCCGCCAGCTTCTTGCTCATGATGCTGGCGGTGATCAGCGGCACGCAGTCCACCGTGCCGGTCACGTCGCGCAGTGCGTAGATGCGGCCGTCGGCGGGCGCGATCTGCGGCCCCTGGCCGACGATGGCGCAGCCGGTCTCGGCCACCACGCGCAGGAAGGCCGCGTTGTCCAGGCGGATGTCGTAGCCGGGGATCGCCTCGAGCTTGTCCAGCGTACCGCCGGTGTGGCCGAGCCCGCGCCCCGAGAGCATCGGCACGCACAGCCCGCAGGCGGCCGCCAGGGGCGCCAGCAGCAGGCTGACCTTGTCGCCGATGCCGCCGGTGGAGTGCTTGTCCGCGGTGGGGGCCGGCAGGCCGGAGAGGTCCAGCTCCTCCCCCGAATGCAGCATGGCGCCGGTCAGCGCGGCGGTCTCGCGCGGCTCCATGCCGCGGCACCAGATCGCCATCAGGAGCGCCGACATCTGGTAGTCCGCGACGCTGCCCGAGGTGTAGCCCTCGACCGCGAACGCGATCTCGCGCTCGTCCAGGGCGCCGCCGCGCTTCTTGCGCTCGATGATCTCGACGATGTTCACGGGTCGTCTCCGTTCAGGGGGCTTCGCCGGGGGTGAAGTTGTCGAAGGGGCGGGGCAGCAGCTCGGACAGGCGGAAGGTCTCGACGTCGCCGCCGCGGCCGGCGAGGTGGATCACCAGGTCGGGGGCGAACTCCTGCAGCACCTGGCGGCAGGCGCCGCAGGGCGGCGTCGGCCGGTCGGTGTCGGTGACCACCGCCGCCGCGACGAAGTCCCGGCAGCCCTCGCTCACGGCCTTGAAGACGGCGACGCGCTCCGCGCAGATGCTCAGGCCGTAGCTGGCGTTCTCGACGTTGGTGCCCGCGTGCACGCGCCCGTCGGCGCCGAGCAGCGCGGCCCCGACCCGGAAGTGCGAGTAGGGCGAATGGCTGCGCGCCATCGCCTCGCGCGCGGCCGTCACCAGCCGCTGCTGGACCTCGAGCGTCACGTCTGCCTCCCCGCCGCGGCGCGGACCGCCGCCAGGAAACTGTTCCCGAGAACGGGCGCCGGCAGGCCGAAGTACTCGGCCAGGGTCGCCCCGAGATCGCCGAAGGTGGGCCGCGTGCCGAGGTCGGCGCCGGCTGCGACAACCTCGTCGTGGGACCCGCCCAGCGTCGCCAGCAGCGGCACGTACTCCCGCGAGTGGTCCGAGCTGGCCGTCGTCGGGTCGTTGCCGTGGTCGGCGGTCAGCAGCAGCAGGTCGCCGTCGCGCAGGACCGGCAGGAAGCCGCCCAGCCAGCGGTCGAAGGCCTCGAGGTCGCGCGCCATGCCGACGGGGTCGTTGCGGTGGCCCCACAGCATGTCGAAGTCCACGAGGTTCAGCAGGATCAGCGACGGGCCGGCGCCGACGTCCGCGTACAGCGCGGCCAGCGCCGCCATGCCCTCGGCGTTGGACTTCGAGACGATCTTCGCGGTCACGCCCTTGTGGGCGTAGAGGTCGGAGATCTTGCCGATGGCGCGCACCGCGACGCCGGCCGCCGCCAGCTGCGGCAGCAGCAGCTCGTCCGGCGGCACGACCGAGTAGTCGTGCCGGTTCGGCGTGCGCCGGTAGTCGCCGGCGGCGCCCAGGAAGGGGCGCGCGATCACCCGGCTGACCTCGTGGGGCGGCACGAGCAGGCGGCGGGCCACCTCGCAGACGCGGTAGAGCTCCGCCAGCGGCACGACCGACTCGTGGGCCGCGATCTGGAAGACCGAGTCGGCCGAGGTGTAGACGATGAGCTTGCCGGTGGCGACGTGCTCGTCACCCAGTTCCTTGATGATCTCGGTGCCGGACGCCGGCTTGTTGCCCAGGACGCCGTAGCCCGTCGCGGCGGTGAAGGCCGCCAGCACGTCGGCGGGGAAGCCGTCGGGGTAGGTCGGGTAGGGCCGCGCGGTGACGACCCCCATCAGCTCCCAGTGGCCGGTGGTGCTGTCCTTGCCCTTGGACACCTCGGCCATGCGCCCCCAGCAGCCGCGGGGCGCCGCCGCCGGCGGCACGCCCGCGACGGCGTGCAGGTTGCCCAGGCCGAGCGAGCCGAGGACCGGCAGGGCCAGCCCGCCCACGGCGGAGGCGGTGTGGCCGAGGGTGTCGTGGCCGACGTCGCCGTACTCGGCGGCGTCGGGCAGCGCGCCCACGCCGACGCCGTCCAGGATGATCACGATGGCGATGCCCACGCGGTGCGGCCTCCTGTTGCGGGTGCGTCCGCGGACGGTAGTCCCGCCCCGCGGCGAAGTCAATGCGCCAAGGTCGCACCGACCGGCTCCGGCCGCATCCCTCTCCCCCCGGAGCCGCGCCCGCAGGTCCGGCTTGTGCGGGCGCCGAAACCGGGTAGTATGGGCCGCATGGAAGATGAACTGTTCGGCGAGGGCACGAGGCGGGGGCGTTCCGGCGGCGACGGGCCCGCGGACGCGGCGGCCGGCCGGCCGCTGGCCGACCGCATGCGACCGCAGCGGCTCGAGGACATCGTCGGCCAGGACGAGCTGCTCGGCCCGGGCCGGCCGCTGCGCCGGCTCATCGACGGCGACGTGCTGCCGTCGCTGCTGCTGTGGGGACCGCCGGGCTGCGGCAAGACCTCGCTGGCCCGCGTCATCGCCGGCGTCACGGCCGCCAACTTCCTCGAGTACAGCGCCGTGCAGGTCGGCAGCCGCGAACTCAAGCAGGTCATGGCCGAGGCGGCCAAGCTGCGGCGGTCGCTGCAGCGGCGCACCATCATCTTCCTGGACGAGATCCACCGCTTCAACAAGGCCCAGCAGGACGCGCTGCTGCCCTGGGTGGAGAAGGGCGACGTGACGCTGATCGGCGCCACGACCGAGAACCCCTCCTTCGAGATCAACGCCGCGCTGCTGTCGCGCACGCGCCTGTTCGTGATGAAGCTGCTGGACGAGGCGGCCCTGACGGAGCTGCTGCGCCGCGCGCTGGCGGACCCCCGCGGCCTCGGCGGCGGCCTCGGCGGCGACCAGGGCGCGGCGACGGGCTTCGCCGAGGACGCCCTGCGCTCCCTGGCCGTGGCGGCCGACGGCGACGGGCGCGTCGCGCTGAACCTGCTGGAGATGGCGGCCGCGGCGGCGACGCCGGGCGAGGTCGTCGACGCCGCGGCGATCGCGCGCATGATCCGCGACCGCGCGATCCGCTTCGACAAGGCCGGCGAGGAGTTCTACAACCTGATCAGCGCGCTGCACAAGTCGCTGCGCAACAGCGACCCCGACGCCGCGCTGTACTACCTGGCCCGGATGCTCGAGGGCGGCGCCGACCCGCTGTACGTCGCCCGCCGCCTGACCCGCTGCGCCAGCGAGGACGTGGGCCTCGCCGACCCGCAGGCGCTGGCGCAGGCGCTCGCCGCGCGCGACGCCGCGCAGTTCCTCGGCATGCCCGAGGCGGCGCTGGCCCTGGCCCAGGCCTGCGTGTACCTGGCGCTCGCGCCCAAGAGCAACGCGGCCTACGCCGCCTACGAGGCCGCCGCAGACGAGGTCCGCCACGGCGTGAACCCGCCGGTGCCCCTGCACCTGCGCAACGCCCCGACGCGGTTGATGGAGACGCTGGGCTACGGCGAGGGCTACGCCTACGCCCACGACGCGCCCGAGGGCGTCGCCGCCATGGACTGCCTGCCGGACTCCCTGCGCGAGCGGCGCTTCTACGCGCCGACGGCGCGGGGGTTCGAAGCCCGCCTCGGCGAGAGGCTCGCGAAGATCCGGGACTGGAAGCAGCAGCGCCGCGACGGCGGCGCACAACCGACGAAAGACGAGGACGCATGAAGCGCATCGGTGTCTTGACGGGAGGCGGCGACTCCGCCGGCATGAACGCGGCCCTGAGGGCCGTCGTGAGGACGGCGCTGAGCGAGGGCGTCGAGGTGGTCGGCATCCAGCGGGGCTGGCTGGGCCTGAGCGAGGCCGACGCCCGGCCGCTGAACTCGCGCGACGTCGCGGGCATCCTGCACGCCGGCGGCACGATCCTGCGCACTTTCCGCTACCCCGACTTCAAGCTCGCGACCGGCCAGGAGAAGGTCGGCCGCGCCCTGAAGAAGCTGAAGCTGGACGGCCTGGTGATCATCGGCGGCGACGGCAGCTTCCGCGGCGGCGCGGTGCTGGACAAGACCTTCGACCTGCCGGTGATGGGCGTGCCCGCGACGATCGACAACGACATCCCGGGCAGCGACTTCTCCATCGGCTTCGACACGGCGCTGAACATCGCCGTGGACGCCGTGGACAAGATCCGCGACACGGCCTCGAGCCACGGGCGGATCTTCGTGATCGAGGTCATGGGCCGCTCCTGCGGGCTGCTGGCCATGCAGGCCGGCCTGAGCACCGGCGCCGAGGAAGTCATCGTGCCGGAGATCCCCTTCGACCTGGACGCGATCTGCCGACGCATCGAGGGCGGCTACGACCGCGGCAAGCAGCACGCGGTGATCCTGGTCGCCGAGGGCGCCGCCAAGGCGCCCTACATCGAGTACGAGCTGAAGAGCCGGCTGAAGCGCTCCATCCGCATGGTCGTGCTCGGCCACGTGCAGCGCGGCGGCTCCCCTTCGGCCGCGGACCGCATCCTGGCCACCCGCTTCGGCGTGGAGGCCACGCGGCTGCTGCTCGGCGGCGAGCGCGGCAAGATGGTCGGGATGGTCTCCGGCCGCCTCAAGGCCGGCCCGCTGGCTTCGCGCAGCGACGTCGCCCGCAAGCAGGTGCTGGCCTACGAGCAGATGCTGCGGCTGCTGACCTGACGCCGCCCGCCGACGGCCCGCAGAACGGAAAGCGCCCCCGCCGGCCGGCGGGGGCGCTTTCGCGACGGACGGCTCGCAGGAGCGTCAGCTGCCGCGGATCGCCGTGTTGGCGACCTTGAACCAGTTGATCCGGATCGTGCCGCAGACGTTGCGCAGCGTGCCGTAGGACTTGGTGCGCTCGATGATCGAATCGGACACGCCGGTCAGCGAGAACGAACCGACCAGGGGCAGGTTCTTCTCCTTCAGCAGCTGCAGCATGAAGCCCGCGCCGGCGTCGAGGTCGACCACCCGCAGCGTCGCGTTGTCCAGCACGATGTACCAGCCGTAGTCGTTGGGGCCGGGGTTCGCGCGCTGCGTCTCGCTCAGGTCGTGGCGGGGCACGTAGACGAAGTGCTCCACCATCGACTGCACCTCGGGCGCGCGGTCGCCGGCGTTCGCCGGCAGCAGGGGCTGGAAGGTGCTGAACAGGCGGGCGTTCATCTCGTTGAGGTTCGTGCCCGGGGTCTCGATCTGCTGCTTGGTCAGCTTGACGATCGACGGCAGCGTGTAGTTCGCCACCGAGTCGACGCGCGCGATCGCGGCGCCCTGGCGCACGCCCATCAGGAACAGGTGCGTGGTCGCGTTGCCGGCGGCGCGGTCGGTGAACCGCTTCTGCACGCCGAGGCGCTGGCCCTGGTACTTGCCGGCGTACTCGGTCTGGAGGGCGGGGCCGACCAGGAAGTGCATCTGGTTGCCCTGCTTGACGACCGCCACGTCGCCGCGCGCGAAGTAGAGCGGGGGCCCGTCGACTTCGAACAGGAATTCCGCGCTGCGGACCGAATCGGCGCCCGCCATCACGGCGCCCAGGGAGGCGGACAGGTAGGGATCGACCACCTTCTCCTTGCTGCAGCCGGCGAGCCCGGCCAGGATCGCGATGAGCACCATCGCCGCGAGGAGAAGCGGAGCCCGTCGCAGCACGGACGTGGCAGCAAACATGGACAACCTCCCTTGGGGGTATCGGATCGTGCCGGCC
>JAURXS010000485.1 GCA_030654305.1 bacterium
TGCATCACCGAGGGCGTGCCCACCCTGGACATGGTCAAGGTCATGCCCTACCTCGCCGAGCGCGGCGTGCGGCTGGTCGGGCCCAACTGCCCCGGCTTCATCAACCCCGGGCAGAAGGCCAAGCTCGGCATCATGCCCACCAACATCGTGGCGCCCGGGCCGGTCGGCCTGATCTCCCGCAGCGGGACGCTGACCTACGAGGTCGTCGACGCCCTGACCCGCGCAGGCCTGGGCCAGACGACGTGCCTGGGCATCGGCGGCGACCCGGTCATCGGGACGAACTTCATGGACGCCCTGCAGGCGTTCCACGCCGACCCCGAGACGCAGGCCCTGGTCATGATCGGGGAGATCGGCGGCGACGCCGAGGAGCGGGCCGCCGACTTCGTGAAGGCCAACATGAAGATCCCGGTCGTGTCGTTCATCGCCGGCCGCACGGCGCCCCCCGGCAAGCGGATGGGCCACGCCGGCGCGATCGTGTCCGGCGGCTCGGGCACGGCGGCCGAGAAGAAGAAGGCGCTCGAGTCGGCCGGCATCCCGGTCGCCGACCGCCCCGCGGACGTGGTGCCGCTGCTGCAGCAGATCTGGAAGCGTTGAACCGATCCGTCGAAAGGACGTCGCGTTGGAGCAGACCTACATGATGATCAAGCCGGAGATCGTCGCCGCCGAATCCCAGCAGATCGGCGCGATCCTGGCCCAGGTGCAGCGGGCGGGCTTCCGCATCCGCAACCTGGCGCTCAAGAGCCTCAGCCGCGCCACGGTGGAGGAGTTCTACGCCGTCCACCGCGAGCGGCCGTTCTTCCCCGAGCTGGTGGACTACATCGCGTCGGGCCCGGTCGTGGCGATCCACCTCGAGCGCGACCAGGCCGTGGTCAAGCTGCGCGAACTGGTCGGGGCGACGAACCCCCGCGACGCCGCCTGCGGCACCCTGCGGGACCTGTTCGGGGCCTCCCTATCCCAGAACGCCGTTCACGCCTCGGATTCGCCCGAGAACGCCCAGCGCGAGATCGGCATCGTCTTCGGCGAGGGCCGGGGACCGGGCCGCGCGTCTTGACAGACGGCGATCGCGCTCGTAACGTGGGGCGCTTGCACGGCGCCGGGCCGGGGTGGGCCCGGTCGGGACGCGGTCGTGCGCCCGGAATGAAGCTGAACCTGGACACCCTGCCCTTCGGCCGCTCCGCCCTGGAGGTGGAGGAGACCTTCCACGTCGAGGACGAGGAGGGCGGCGGGGACGGTCTGTCCGTCCGCGGCGAGCTGGCGGTGGACAACGTCGACAGCCGTGTCCTGGTCGCCGGCGTCCTGGCGGTGTCCTGCCCGGCGGTCTGCGATCGCTGCCTGGAGGCCTTCACCATGGCCTACGAGGCGGGCGTCGACATCCAGATCATCCGGGCGAAGCCGGGGGCCCCCGACGAGGAGTCGCCCGACACCTGGATCCTGTACCAGGCGCGCGGCGAGGTGGACCTGGACGAGCCCCTGCGCGAGGCCGCGCTGCTGGACCTGCCGATCAAGCGGGTCTGCCGCGAGGACTGCCTGGGATTCTGCCCCACCTGCGGGGCGGACCGTAACCTGAAGGACTGCGACTGCCCCCGGGAGCCCGCCGACCCCCGCTGGGACGGGCTGGATTCCTGAACATCGGAAGCGAGGCATCGAGATGGCTGTTCCCAAGAAAAAAACCAGCCACATGCGCAAGGGCACCCGCCGCGCGCACTGGCACCTGGCCACCCCCAGCGCGTCGAAGTGCGCGCACTGCGGAGCGCCCTGCCGCCCCCACCGCGTCTGCCGCGCGTGCGGCCACTACGGCGCCCGCGAAGTGATCGTGATTGAAAAGAGCTAGCGGAAAAGAGCTAGCGGAAAAGCTCTAGTCGGCGGCGAGAACCGGCAGGGAGGTCGGGCATGGACGTCAGCGCGACGCGCAAGGTGGTCGTGGCGGTGGACGCCATGGGCGGGGACTTCGGTCCCTCCGTGGTGGTCCCGGGCGCCGTGGCGGCCGCGCGCGCCGAGCCCGGTCTGGCCCTGGCCCTCTACGGCGACCCCGACACCCTGGACGCCCAGCTCGGCGAACTCGGCGCGCGCGACCTGCCCGTCGAGGTCGTGGCCTGCCGCGACCGCATCGAGATGGGCGAATCGCCGGCCGCGGCGGTCAAGGGCCGCCCCGACGCCCCCATCGTCCGGGCCACCCGGGACCACCGCGAGGGCCGCGTCCAGGCGGTGGTCAGCGCCGGCAGCACCGGCGCGCAGGTCGCCGCCAGCCTGATGATCCTCGGGCGCCTCGAAGGCGTCGACCGCCCCGCGATCGCGACCGGCATCCCCACCCTGAACGGCCGCTTCCTGCTGCTGGACGTCGGCGCCAACGTGCAGTGCACCCCCGAGCACCTGCTGGTCTTCGCGCTGCTCGGCGACGAGTACGCGCGCCGCCTGCTGGACGTCGAGACGCCGCGCGTCGGCCTGCTGAACATCGGCGAGGAGCCGACCAAGGGCACCGAGCTCTGCGTCCAGGCCCACGCCCTGCTGCGCGACGCCCCCCTGAACTTCGTCGGCAACGTGGAGAGCCGCCACCTGCTGGACGGCGCGGCCGACGTCGTGGTCACCGACGGCTTCACCGGCAACATCGCGCTGAAGCTCGTCGAGGGCTTCGGGGGCTTCCTGCAGACGGCGGCCCGGCAGTTCCTCGCCGGCGGCGCCGTCGACGCGGGGGAGGGCCTGCGCGGGCTGCTGCACCGCCTCGACTACACGTCCACCGGCGGCGCCCTGCTGCTGGGCGTGCGCGGCTCCTCCATCATCTGTCACGGCGCCAGCCCCGCCCGCGCGATCCAGAGCGCGGTGCTGGCCGCGGGCCGCATGGCCAGGCTCGACCTGCCGGGCCTGCTGCAGCAGCGGCTGGCCGCGCGCGCCTGACCCGCAACCCGCGAAAGGCCGGCGATGTTCAAGGTTCCCATGCTGTTCCCGGGTCAGGCCTCGCAGTCCGTCGGCATGGCCGGCGACCTGGCCGCCCGCGGCGGGCCCGGCGCCGCCTTCCTGGCGACCGTCGACGACGCGCTGGGCTTCGCGCTCACGCGCGTGATGTACGAGGGCCCCGAGGCGACGCTCACCGAGACCTGGAACGCGCAGCCGGCCATCCTCGCCCACTCGGTCGCCGTCGCGCTGGAACTGCGCGAGCTGGGGATCGCGCCGAGCGTGGTCGCCGGCCACTCGCTGGGCGAGTTCTCGGCCGCGGTGGCGGTGGGCGCGCTTTCGCCGCGCGACGGCCTGGCCCTGGTGCGCCGCCGCGGCGAGCTGATGTTCGCCGCGGGGCAGGAGCGCCCCGGCACGATGGCGGCGATCATGGGCCTCGATGCCGACACCGTGCGGCGGGTCTGCGCCGAGGTCGCCGCGGACGCCGGCGTGGTCGTGCTGGCCAACCACAACTCGTCCAACCAGGTCGCCATCTCCGGCGAGATCACCGCCGTCGACGCCGCCTGCGAGGCGCTCAAGACGGCCGGCGCGAAGCGGGCGCTGCGGCTGAACGTCAGCGGCGCCTTCCACTCGCCGCTGCTGTCGGGCGCGGCGGATAGCTTCGCCGCCCACCTCGCCGACGTCGCGATCGCGGACCCCGCGGCGCCCCTGGTGGCCAACGTGACGGCCGCCCCGTCGACGACCGCGGCGGAGCTGCGCGAGGGCTTCCGGCGGCAGCTCACCTCGCCGGTGCGCTGGCACGAGAGCCTGGCGGCCCTGGTGTCCGGCGCCGTGACGGGGGAGCGCCCGCGCGTCGTGCTGGAGGTCGGTCCCGGCAAGGTGCTGTCCAACCTGGCCAAGCGGGAGTACCCCGAGGTGACGTTCCTGGCGGTGGGCACGTCCGAGGAGCTGGACAACGTCCTGGACACCGTCCGGGGCCTGTTGGCATAATCCGGGCCCGACCCGGCCGCAGCGGAAGGATGACCCGTGAGCAACCGCATCGTGATCGTCACCGGCGCCAGCCGGGGCATCGGCGCGGCGATCGCCCGGCGACTGTCGGCGGACGGCTACGACCTGGCCCTGGTGGCCCGCAACGCCGACGCCCTGGCCGAAGTCGCCGCCTCGCTGCCCGGCGCCGGCCGGCACCTGGTGCTGCCGGGCGACGTGTCGAGCTACGAGGCGGTGGAGGCGGCGGTCGGCCGGGTCCAGCAGGAACTCGGCCCGGTCTACGGCCTGGTCAACAACGCCGGGATCACCCGCGACGCCCTGCTGGTGCGCATGTCCGACGCCGCCTGGCGCGAGGTGCTCGACGTCAACCTGACGGGGACCTTCTACTTTACAAAGGCCGTCACCGCGTCTATGATGCGCCAGAAAATCGGACGGATCGTCAACATCACCTCGGTGATCGGCCTCACCGGCAACGCCGGCCAGGCCAACTACGCGGCGAGCAAGGCGGCCGTCATCGCCTTCTCCAAGTCCGTGGCCCGCGAGCTGGGCGGTCGTGCGATCACCTGCAACGCGGTGGCGCCCGGCTTCATCGAGACGGACATGACGGCGGGCCTGTCCGATGCGGTGCGCGCCGGCATGCTCGGGGATATCCCGTTGAAGCGCTTCGGCCAGGGCGAGGACGTCGCCGGTGCCGTCGCCTTCCTGTTGTCGCAGGACGCCGCCTACGTCACCGGGCAGACGCTCGTGGTCGACGGCGGCATGGTTACGTGAAACCTTCCCAAGGAGGGAACGGCTGACATGAGCTCCATTCAGGAAAAGGTCTACGAGATCATCGAGCGCAAGCTTTCGGTGAATCCGGAACAGATCACACCCGAAGCTTCGTTCACCGACGATCTGGGGGCTGACTCCCTGGACACCGTCGAACTCGTGATGGACCTCGAAGAGGTCTTCAACATCACGATCCCGGAAGAGGACCAGGAGAAGCTGCGGACCGTGCAGGATGCGATCGACTACCTCGAGTCGCACCTGGACGCGTAGCCGCGCCCTTTCCGTGAGCGAACCGTCCCCGGTCCTGCGGTCCCGCCGTCACGGACCGGGGCGATCCGTATATGCAGGGAGGATGGCATGGAACGCCGCAGGGTAGCGATCACGGGTCTCGGGTTGATCACGGCCGTGGGACGGACGCGCGACGAGACGTGGCGCGCGATCCTGGCCGGGACCAACGGCATCGCCCCGATCACGTCCTTCGACACGACCGACCACCGCGTGACCTTCGCCGGCGAGGTGAAGGGCTTCGACCCGACCGTGGCGATGGATCTCAAGGACGCCCGCAAGGCCGACCGCTACGCCCAGTTCGCGGTCTGCGCCGCGGCCGAGGCGATGGCCCAGGCCGCGCCCGGCGACCTCGATCCCGAGCGGGCCGGCGTGCTGATCGGCTCGGGCATCGGCGGGTTCCAGACCTTCGAGGAGCAGCACGCGAAGCTGCTGGAGAAGGGGCCCACGCGCGTCTCGCCGATGTTCATCCCGATGATGATCGCCGACATGGCCTCGGGCCTGGTCTCGATCGCCCACGGTTTCCGCGGTCCCAACTACGCCACGGTCTCGGCCTGCGCCTCGGCCGGCCACGCCATCGGCCTCGCGTACGAGCACATCGCCAACGGCACCGCCGACCTGATGATCACCGGCGGCAGCGAGGCCAGCGTCTGCCCCATGGCCATGGCCGGCTTCAGCGCCATGAAGGCGCTGTCGACCCGCAACGACGACCCCGCCCACGCCAGCCGCCCCTTCGACGCCGAGCGCGACGGGTTCGTGCTGGGCGAGGGCGCCGGCATCCTGGTGCTCGAGGAGCTCGAGCGGGCCCGGGCCCGCGGCGCCGTGATCCTGGCCGAGGTGGCCGGCTACGGTATGACCGCCGACGCCTTCCACATGACCCAGCCCGACAACGAGGGCAAGGGCGCGCGCAACGCCATGCGTCTGGCCGTGGCCACCGCCGGCCTGGACCTGACCGACATCGGCTACATCAACGCGCACGGCACCAGCACGCCCTTCAACGACAAGATCGAGACCCTGGCCATCCGCGACCTCTTCGGCGACCACGCGCGGAAGCTGGCGGTCTCCTCGACCAAGTCCATGACCGGGCACCTGCTGGGCGCCGCGGGCGGCATCGAAGCCGCTTTCACCGCCCTGGCGCTGAAGGAAGGGATCCTGCCGCCGACGATCAACTACAGCCATCCCGACCCCGAGTGCGACCTGGACTACTGCCCCAACGCGGCGGTCTCGCGCCCGATCGAGGCGGCGCTGTCGACCTCGCTCGGCTTCGGCGGGCACAACGTGTCCCTGTGCTTGAAACGCTGGCCGGATTGATCCCTGTCGGCCGGGGAGGCGCCATGGCCTCGTGGCGACGGTTCGTTTCCAGGCTGATCGCGGGCGCGCGGCGCGGCCGAGCGCCCCGCGGCGCCGTGGACGCGGCGCCGGCGCGTCCGGACGCCGAGTCCCGTATGCTGGCCGCCGCCGCCGTCGAGACCATGCTGGCGTACCGCTTCCGCGAGCCCTGCCTGCTCGGCCAGGCCCTGGTCCACCGCTCCCACCTGCACGCCTACGGCGACGAGCGCATCGAGTCCAACGAGCGCCTCGAATTCCTCGGCGATGCCGTGCTGGGCCTGGTCACCAACACCTACCTCTTCCGGGAGTACCCGGACCTGGAGGAGGGCGACCTGACCCGCCTGAAGTCGAAGCTCGTCTGCGGGGCGAGCCTGGCCCGGGTGGCGCAGCGCCTGGAACTGGGCGACCATATCCTGATGAGCCGCGGCGAGGCCGCCACCGGCGGTCGCGACCGCGACAGCATCCTGGCCGACGCCGTCGAAGCGATCATCGGCGCGGTGTACCTCGACGGCGGCCTCGAGGCGGCCCAGGCGGTCATCGAGCTCTGGCTGTTCGACCACGCCGACGAGATCCTGGAGCACCGCACGCTGGCCAACGACAAGAGCCGCCTGCAGGAGATCGTCCAGGCCCGCCACCGCGTGCCGCCGCGCTACCGGGTCCTGGAGACGACGGGCCCCGACCACGAGCGCGTCTTCACGGTGGAGGTCCTGTTCGGCGATCGCGTGCTGGGGACCGGCCAGGGAGCGAACAAGAAGAGCGCCGAGCAGGAGGCGGCCGGCTGCGCCCTGCAGCGCCTGGCGCAGGAGCCGTCGTTGCTCGACGCGGCGCCGGATTCCCGGTCCTGACGCAAAGGAACGCCCTTGTCGCGACACGCGCCGATCACCATCGCCCTGCTCCTCGCCCTGGCCGCCTGGCCGCTCGTCGCCACCGCCGTGGTGCCCATGTCCGCGCTGCCGACCGGCGCTGTGCCCGACAGCGCGAGCGCCGATCCGGGCGGGACGGATCTCGACCCCATCCCCCAGGGCGCCACCACCAGCTACATGGTCGGCTCGACCCTGCTGGCCGAGGGCGACCTGGCCGGAGCCCTGCCCTTCCTGGCCCAGGCCTACCGGATGAGCCCGGACGAGCTGACGTTCGCCCGCACCTACCGCGACGTCCTGCAGGAGATCGGCTACCTGCGCGACGCGACGGACGTCGCCCGGCGGATCGTGCTCGACCACCCCGACGCCTACGAAGGCTGGGAGCGGCTCATCGGCCTGGTCGTGGCCCAGGAGCGCTTCGCCGACGCCCGCGAGGCCGTGGACGCTTGCCGCCTGGCCCATCCCGACTCGACCCGCCTGGACCTGATCGAGGCCGAGCTGCTGCTGCGCACGCACGCCTGGGCCGAAGCCATGGCGGCGTACCGCAAGGCCCTGCCGCGGCATCCCGCCCACCTGGAGCGGATCTACGGGGCGATGGCCGAGCTCGCCTCCCTGCTGAACCGCCCCGAGGAGGCCGCCGCGCTCTGGACCGAGGGCCTCGCCGCGAAGCCGGCCTCGCGCTCGCTGCGCCTGGGCCGGATCCAGCATCTCGTGGACAACCAGCGCGACGGCGACGCCATGACCGTCGCGATCACGGGCGACAGCCTGATGGTCGCGCGCGGGGAGGGTCGGGCCTGGGTGGAACTCACCGCCGGCATGATCGCCCAGGCCGGCCGCGAGGAGGCGGCCATCGCCCTGCTGCTGCCCATGTGGGAGCGGGACGACCTGGACCTCGGCGCGGCGCTCCAGCTGAGCCGGCTGCACGCCCGCGCCGACGCCTGGGAGCAGGCCATCGCGCTGGCGCGGGCGATCGTCCAGCGCTGGCCCGAGGCCGCGCGACCGCACCTGTTCCTCGGGGAGTTCCTCGCCGGCCGCGGTGATCTGGCGGCGGGCGAGGCCGAAATCCGCAGCGCCGTGGCGCTCGGCGGCGCCGACCCCGACAACCTGCTGGCCCTGATCTCCATCCTGAGCCGGCGCCATCCGGACCTGTTCACCGGCCGTGCTTCCGACCGCACCGAGCAGGGGCCGGTGCGCGAGGTGCGGGAACTGGCGGACCGGGCGGCGTCGTTGCTGACCGAGGACGCGCCGCTCTCGGTGCGGATGATGCTCGGCGCGACCTACCAGGGACTGGGCGATCACGAGACGTCGATCGCCTTCTACGAGCGCGCCGCCGAGGATCCCGAGCTGCGGCGCAACGCCCTGCTGAACCTCTCGCTGGCCTGCGAGGAGACTGGGCGTCCCGACGAGGCGATGGCGGCCCTGGAAACCCTGCTCGCGGACCATCCCGACGACCACGTCGTCCAGAACGCCCTGGGCTACACCCTCGCCGACCACGAGCGCGACCTGCCGCGCGCGGAGGGCCTGATCCGCGCCGCCCTGAAGAGCGAACCCGAGAACCCCGCCTACCTGGATTCCCTGGGCTGGCTCCTGCACCGCAGCGGCCAGCACCTCGAGGCCTTCGATTACCTCGTCCGCGCCGCCAACGCCCTGCCGGAAGACCCGGTGATCCTCGAGCACCTCGGGATGGTGCTGCTGGAGCTCGGACGCCACGACCGCGCCTACGAGGTGTTCCTGCGCGCGCGGACGGCCGGCGGCGACAGCGCGACCCTGGAAGCGGTCCTGAAGGATCTCCAGCCGGCTGCAGCTGAAAACGGTGCACGATGAGACGGCGATGGCAGCCGGCCGTCGCCGGCCTCGTGGCCGGCTGGGTCTGCGCCGCCGCCGCCGCCGAACCGGAGCCCACGACGTGCGACCTGGAATTCGGCGTGACCAGCTGGCGGATCGACGCTCCGGTGGGGGAGGCCCTCGGCTCCGCGGCCTGGGTGCGTTGCCCCGACGGCGCGTGGCGCCTCGACCTGGCGCGGACTGCGCCCGGCGACCCCGAGACCGGCACGGCGGCGGCGGTCCTGGGCCGCCTGGGGGAGGGCTGGACGGCGGTCGCGCCGGGCGACGGCACGGTCGTCCTGCAGGCCTGGGACGGACCCCTGCGCACGCTCGAACCGGACCAGGCTTCGCGCCTCGCCGCGCTGCTCGCGCTGGCCG
>JAURXS010000486.1 GCA_030654305.1 bacterium
CGGCGCCGCGCGCGTGCTGCACGGCGTCGATGAGCGCGTCGGGCAGGTCGACGTGGAAGTGGCGGGGGATGTTCGTGAGCAGGCCCTTGCGGCCGACCACCTTCAGCCCGGGGATGATCGGCACGCCGATGCCCGCCGCGCGGCAGCGCGACACGAAGTCGAAGTAGGCGGCGTTGTCGAAGAACATCTGGGTGATGACGTAGCCCGCGCCGGCGTCGACCTTGGCCTTGAGGTGCTGCAGGTCGTAGGCCGCGCTCGGCGCCTCGAAGTGCTTCTCGGGGTAGCCGGCCACCCCGACGCAGAAGTCCGTGGGCGAGGCGCCGGTCATGCGGTGCAGGTAGCGGCCGGCGTTCATCTCCGTCACCTGGCGCACGATGTCCAGGGCGTGCTCGTTGCGGGCGCCGGGGCGCACGGCCCGCCAGTCGGTCTGGTCGCCGCGGACGGCCAGCAGGTTGCGGATCCCCAGGAACGACAGCTCGATCAGGGCGTCCTCGGTCTCCTCGCAGGTGAAGCCGTGGCAGAGCAGGTGGGGGACCGTCTCGATGTCGTGGCGCCACTTGATGGCCGCGCACAGGCCCAGCGTGCCGGGGCGCTTGCGGGTGATGTGCCGGTTGAAGGTGCCGTCGGGCCCCTCCTCGAACCAGCTGTCGGCGGCGTGGTTGGTCACGTCGACGAACAGGGGGCGGTAGGGTTTCAGCAGCTCGACGGCCCGGTGCACGTCCTCGATGCCGGCGCCGCGCTCCGGCGGCGTCAGTTCGAAGCTGAAGAAGGGGTCGCGGCGGGTGGCGAGCGCTTCGGCTATGTTCATGGGCCCCGATCCTGGTTAACATGTGGAGTCGACCGGGGGGATGATAGCAGAGCGCGGCCGCGGCCGCACCCCGGGCCGGCATCAAACACGGGAGTAGGGCGGATGGGCTACCTGAAATCGCTGCGCGAGCGCGTGCTCGTCTTCGACGGGGGCATGGGCACCGGCATCCAGTTCCGGGCGCCGGACCCCGACGATTTCCAGGGCCACGACGGCTGCAACGAGTGGCTCAGCCTGACGCGCCCCGACCTGATCGCCGACATCCACGACTCCTTCCTGGCCGCCGGCTGCGACGCGGTCGAGACCAACACCTTCGGCGCCTTCTCCGTCGTGCTCGACGAGTACGGCCTGGGCGCCGAGACCCGCCGCCTGGCCGAGGCCGCCGCCCGCATCGCGCGCCGCGTCGCCAACGACCACGCCGCGCCGGGCCGCCCGCGCTTCGTCGCCGGCTCGATCGGCCCCGGCACGAAGCTGCCCAGCCTCGGCCACATCGGCTTCGATGACCTCGCCGCCGCCTACGAACCCCTGGTCGACGGCCTGATCGCGGGCGGCTGCGACCTGTTGCTGGTGGAAACCTGCCAGGACCTGCTGCAGCTGCGCGCCGCCCTGGACGCCGTGCGACGGGTCAGCGCTCGCCGCCGCGTCCGCCTGCCGGTCGGCGTGCAGATCACCGTCGAGACCACCGGCACCATGTTGCTGGGCACCGACACCCTGGCCGCGCTGGCCGCCCTGCTGCCCCTGCGCCCCGACACGATCGGCCTGAACTGCGCCACCGGCCCCGACGCCATGCGCGACCACGTGCGCACGCTCTGCCGCCACAGCCCGGTGCCGGTGAGCGTGCTGCCCAACGCCGGCCTGCCCCGCAACGACGACGGCCGCATGGTCTACGACCTGACGCCGGAGCACTTCACCGACACGCTGGTGCGGTTCGTCGAGGAGTTCGGCGTCGGCGTCGTCGGCGGCTGCTGCGGCACCGAGCCGCGCCACTTGGCCGCCCTGATCGCTCGGCTGGGAGGACGGGCCGCGCCGCGCCGCGACGTCGAGCCGCTGGAGGCCCTGTCGAGCCTCTACCAGGCCGTGCCGATGGCGCAGTCGCCGCGCCCCCTGCTGATCGGCGAGCGCACCAACGCCAACGGCTCGAAGGCCTTCCGCGAGCGGCAGGCCGCCGGCGACGTCGAGGGCCTCGTGGCGATGGCGCGCGCGCAGCAGGACGAGGGGGCCCACGTCCTGGACGTCTGCCTCGCCTTCGTGGGGCGCGACGAGGCCGCCGACGTCGCGGCCCTGATGCCGCGCTTGAACGTCGAGGCGCAGATCCCGGTGATGATCGACTCGACCGAGCCGCCGGCCATCGAGGCCGCCCTGAAGCGCCTGGGCGGGCGCTGCATCGTCAACTCCATCAACCTCGAGGACGGCGAGCGCCGCGCGCGGGACGTGCTCGAGCTGTGCCGCCGCTTCGGCGCCGCGGTCGTCGCCCTGTGCATCGACGAGCAGGGCATGGCCCGCGAACCGGCGCGCAAGCTGGCCGTCGCCCGCCGCCTGACGGCGCTGGCGGCGGAGTACGGGCTCGGCCCGCAGGACATGCTCATCGACCCGCTGACCTTCACCCTCGGCAGCGGCGACGAGGACTCGCGGCGCAGCGCCCTGGACACGCTCAAGGGCCTGCGGCTGATCAAGGGCGGCATCCCCGGCGCCCGCACGCTGCTGGGCGTGAGCAACGTCAGCTTCGGCCTGCAGCCCCGCGTGCGGCGCGTGCTCACCTCGGCCTTCCTGCGCCGCGCCCTGGACGCGGGCCTCGACGCCGCCATCCTGCACGCCGGCAAGGTCCTGGGCGCCGACGACGTGCCGGCCGCCCTCTGGGACGCCTGCGGCCGGCTCATCGACGACGACCGCGCCGCCGGCGACCCGCTCGAGGTCCTGCTGGCCAGCGACGGCGTCGCGCCGGAAGCCGCCCCTTCCGAGGACCTGCCGGTGGAGCAGCGCCTGCACCGCCGCATCGTGTCCGGCCGGCCCCAGGGGCTGGAGGCGGACCTGGACGAGGCGCTGACCACTCGCGAGCCGCTGGCGATCATCAACGACCTGCTGCTGCCGGCCATGCAGGAGGTCGGCGACCTGTTCGGCTCGGGCCGCCTGCAGCTGCCCTTCGTGCTGCGCAGCGCCGAGACGATGAAGGCGGCCGTGCGCCACCTCGAGCCGCACATGTCGCGCAGCGCCGACGCGAGCCGCGGCCGCTTCGTGATCGCGACCGTCAAGGGCGACGTCCACGACATCGGCAAGAACCTCGTGGACATCATCCTGACCAACAACGGCTACACGGTCGACAACCTGGGCATCAAGGTCCCCGTCGAGCAGCTGATCGAGGCGGTGCGGCGCGACCGGCCCGCCGCGGTGGGGATGAGCGGCCTGCTGGTGAAGTCGACCCTGGTCATGCGCGACAACCTCGACGCCTTCAACGAGGCCGGGCTCGACCTGCCGGTGATCCTGGGCGGCGCGGCCCTGACGCGGCTCTACGTGGAGCGCGACCTGCGCCGGCTCTACAAGGGTCCCGTCTACTACGCCCGCGACGCCTTCGACGGCCTGCGCCTGGTCGGCGCCATCAGCCGCGGCGAGGCGCCGCCGGCGCCGGTGCGCGAGGACGTTGCAGCGGACGATGATGGGAACTCGGACGCCCTCGCGATCGTGTCGCCCGGCCCTGGTTCGCCGCTCGCTCCCGTCGCGCGCCTCCCGCAGCCGCCCTTCTGGGGCACGCGCGTCACGACCGGCTTCGACCTCGAGGAGGTCTGGACGCTGCTGAACCGCGCCGCCCTGGTCAAGGGCCGCTGGGGCTACACGCGGGCCGGCCTGGACGCGGCGGGCTACGCCGCCCTGCAGCGCGAGGAGATCGAACCGGCCCTCGCACGCTTGCGCCTGGACGCGTTGCAGAACGGCTGGCTGCAGCCGGCCGCGATCCACGGCTGGTTTCCCTGCGCGTCCGAAGGAGACGACCTGTTGGTCTGGGCGGCTCCCGACGACGCGCAGCCGCGCTGGCGCTTCTCCTTCCCGCGCCAGGCCGCGACGCCGGGCCGCTGCCTGACCGACTACGTGCGGCCGCTCGGCCCGGAGCGCGACGTGCTGGGCGTGATGGTCGTGACCGTGGGCGAGGCGGCCACCGAGCGCTGCCGCGCCCTGCTGCAGGCCGACGACTACCGCGAGTACCTGCTCGCCCACGGCTTCGCCGTCGAGACCGCCGAGGCCCTGGCCGAGTTCCAGCACCGCGCCCTGCGCCGCGAGCTGGGCGTCGACGGGGACGACGCCGCCGATCCCGCCGACCTGGTCAAGGGCCGCTACCGCGGCCGGCGCTTCAGCTTCGGCTACCCGGCCTGCCCCGACCTGGAGCACCAGCGCCTGCTGCGGGAGATGCTGGACTGGGAGCGCATCGGCATCCGCCTGAGCGAGGAATGCCAACTGGAACCCGAGCAGAGCACCAGCGCGCTGGTCTTCCACCACCCCGGCGCCGAATACTTCTCGATCTGAAGGGACGCACCATGAGAGCCCTCGCCCCGCTGCTGATCCTGCTCGCCGCCGGCGTCGCCGGCGCCCACGAAGCCGACCCCGGCGCCGCGTCGATCACGCAGGAAGGACTGATGGCCGACGTGCGCGCGCTGTGCGCGCCGGAGCTGGGCGGCCGCCTGCCGGGCACGGCCGGCTACGACGAGGCGATGCGCTACTGCAGCGACCGGTTCGCCGCCCTGGGTCTGGAGGCGGGCGGCGACGACGGCTGGTCGCAGCGCCTGACGATGGAGCTGAACCAGATCCGCAGCTGCGAGCTGACGCTGGTCGGCGCCGACGGCGTCGCCGAACCGCTCGCCCTCGGCAGCGACTTCGCCTGCCGCGGGTTCACCGGCAGCGGCGTCGCGGACGCGCCCGTGGCCTTCGTCGGCTACGGCCTGTCGCTGCCCGGGCGGGGCCACGACGACTACGCCGGCCTGGACGTGCGCGGCAAGATCGTGCTGGCGATCAAGCCGGCGCCCAAGTGGGAGCCGGCCGACGGCGAGGGCTGGGGCGACGTCCACCTGCCGCGGCCCAAGTCGCGCGCGGCGCGCGACCACGGCGCGGTGGGCCTGCTGCTGATCCCGCACCCGGTGGCCACACGGCCGCAGCCCGCGATCGCCAGCGTCCTGCACGGTCCCGGCGAGCAGGTGGGCGACCTGCCGCAGGCCGAGCTGACCGCGGCGGCGGCGGCGCGCCTGTGCGCCGGCGGGCTCCTCGAACTGGCCGGCCTGGTCGCGGCCGTGGACGAGGCGAAGGCGCCGGCTTCGCGCGAGCTGCCGGGCCGCGCCCGCCTCGCGGTCGACGCCGCGTACGACCCGGCCGCCCCGACGGCGAACGTGGTCGGCATCCTGCCCGGCACGGATCCGGAGCTGCGCGACGAGTGCCTGGTGATCGGCGGCCACCTCGACCACGTGGGTCGCCAGGGCGAGGTCATCTGGCCCGGCGCCAACGACAACGCGTCGGGGGCCGCGTCCGTCCTCGCGCTGGCCCGCGCGTTCGCCGAGGGCGGCGTGCTGCCGCGGCGCACGGTGGTGTTCGTCCTGTTCGCGGGGGAGGAGCAGGGGCTGAACGGCGCGCGCTGGTTCGTGACGCACCCGGCGCGGCCGTTCGAACGCACGATCGCCATGATGAACCTGGACTGCGTGGCCCACGGCGACAGCATCCAGCTCGGCGGCGGCGGCTCGCAACCGGTCCTCTGGGGCCTGGCCCGCGGCCTGGACGCCGCGCAGGCCCGCCTCTCGACGTCGCGCACCTGGCCCGGCGGCGGCGCCGACGCCGAGCCCTTCCACGAAGCGGGCGTCCCGACGCTCTACTTCGCGTCCACGCCCAGCTACACGCACCTGCACCAGGCGACCGACACGCCCGAGACGCTGAACCCGTTGCTGCACGCGGAACTGACCCGCCTGGCCTACCGCACTGCTGTTGAAATTGTGCAGGGGCGGTACGTTGGGGAGGGCGAAACGAGCCGTTGAGGTGCAATAATCGGTCGACGCGGGGTCGAACCGTGCTAGTCTGCGCATGGGGGAGAATATCAGATCGGAAATACCCTATTTTCGCCTGAGGGGACCACGATGGCCGTGAAAGTCACGCCCGCCACCATTGCCAAGACGACCCACTGCGATCGAGGGCACGCCTGCGTCAAGGCAGACGCAGAGTACCTGTGCCCGATCGAGGAACTCGTGGGCGGCGAAGTCGTCTTCGTCACCTACGTGCCGCAGGTCACCTGCACCTACCGCAGTTCCTTCGGCGAGGGATACGTCTGCAACTGCCCGGTCCGTCGCGAGGCCTGCGGCCGCCAGCACTGATCCCGCTCAGCGCCCGATCATCGCCAGCAAGCGGCGCAGGATGCCGTGGTGCTCGTCCACCGCGTCGGCCGCCGCGTCGTGCTCCTGCGACAGGCGGTCGAGCGTGGCGAGGTTCTGCGCGGCGCGCGACGCGGCCAGGGTCGCCAGCGCCTCGGGGATCTCGTCGCGCAGCGAGAGCATCGCCCTGAACGCGGCGAGGTCGAACTCCAGCAGCTCGGCGCTCTCGCTCACCGTGACGGTGGCCGACCTCGGCGCGCCGGTCATCAGGCTCATCTCGCCGACCACCGCTCCCGGTCCGAGCACGAACTCGGCCGCGACGTCCGCGTCCTTCACGACGCGCACGGCGAGTTGGCCGCGCACCACCACGTGGAAGGTGTCGCCCGGCTCGCCCTGGACGAAGACGGTCTCGCCGCGCGTGTACGGCAGCCGGCGCAGCAGGGGCGCGACGCGCGCGAGGGCGTCGCGGTCCAGCAGCGGCCCGCCGTCGGCGCCCACCACGAGCTTGGTGCAGAGGTCGCTGCCGAGCAGGTCGTCGAGGCGGACCGAGAGTTCGCGGTCCTCGGGTTCGAGGCGGCGCTGGTGGTTGACCACGGTCATGAAGTCGTTCAGCAGCTTGTCGCTCATCGGGAAGGGGATCTCGATGCCGCGGCGCTTGAACTGGTACCAGATCATCCGGTTCACGTCGCCGTCGATGAGCGAGTGCTTGTAGAACTGGGTCGTCCAGAAGTCGAGCCGGTAGTTGATGCCGAAGTCCAGGAAGCCGGTGATCATCGCCGCGGGCGCCGGGTTCGGCCGCACCTCCGGCACGTTGCGGGCCGCGGCCAGCAGGGCCTCGAGCACGTTGTCGGGATCGTCGCCGTAGCTGGCGCCCACGTTGACCGAGTGCCGGCGCACCGGGTTGGGCTGTTCCATGTTGTGGATCAGCGCCTCGGCCACCTTGGCGTTGGGCACGGTGATGTAGTGGCCGGCGCGGGTGCGGACCTGGGTCTCGCGCCAGTTGGTGCCCACGACGTGGCCTTCGAGGTCGCCGATGCTGATCCACTGGCCGGTGCGGAACGAGCCGACCAGGTGCAGCGACATGCCGGCCAGCAGGTTGCCCAGCACGCCCTGCAGCGCGAAGCCGACCACCGCGGTCAGCAGGGCGGTCGAGGCCAGCAGCGGCGCGATGTCGATGCCCATCTGCAGCTTCATCACCGCGAAGCCGACGGCCAGCACGAACAGGGCCCGGATGATGTCCAGCAGCAGGTCGGGGATCGGGAAGACGCGCCGGCGCAGGGCGTAGGCCTGCACGGCCAGGCCCTCGATCAGCTCGACGGCGAGCACGCCCAGCCAGAACATCCGCCAGGCGTCGAGGTGCTGCGGGCGCGCCCGCAGCCAGGCCGCCGCCTCGGGCATGGAGTCCAGCAGCATCAGGACGGCCTGGGTGACCAGCAGCACGGCCACCGGGCGCGAGGCGCAGCCGCCCAGGCTGCGCAGCAGGTGCAGCAGCGCGGAGCCGGAGCCGCGCTCGCGACGCTTGCCGCGGCGCAGGCGCGAGGTCAGGACCGAAGCCAGGCCGTAGATGGTGAGCATGGCCAGGACTTCGACGACGATCCAGGTGGAGTCGCTCACGGTTCGCCTTTCCCCCGGGGAGACGCCCCCGGTGCGTGGAGTCAGAGCTCGAGGACCTGCCCCTGCCGCGCCGCGGCGGCGCCCGGCAGCAAACCAGCCAGCGCCGCTTCGACGGCGGCCATCGCCGCGTCGTCGCGCTCGGGCGAGTGGTGGGTCGTCAGCAGGCGGCCCACGCCGCCGGTCCGCGCCGCCGCCGCGCACTCGCCGAGGCTGCTGTGGCCCCAGCCGCGACGCGCGGTGATCTCGCCCTCGGTGAACTGGCCGTCCATGACCAGCGCGTCCGCCGGTCGCGGCTCGCGGCAGAGCCGCGCGAAGGCGCGGCGGCCGGCGTCGTCCCAGGCCCCCCACTCGAGGTCCGTCGCGAACACGAACGACCCGCCGCCCTCCTCGTCCAGCCGGTACGCCGCGCAGCCGCCCGGATGCGGGACGGCGAGGTGGCGGACGGCCAGGCCGCCCCAGGCGAAGGGGACGTCGGACGCCGGCTCCCCGGGCAGCGTGTGGAACGACACCGACGCGCCGACCGCGTCGAGGTCCAGCGGCCACAGCGGCGGCGACAGCAGCCGGCGCACGGCCGCCTCCGCCGGCACGAAGCCCGGCGCCGCCACCGTCAGGCGGCGGCCCGGCTCGTAGAGCGGGCCCCACGAGGGCAGGCCCTGCAGGTGGTCGTGGTGGACGTGGGTCAGCAGCAGCAGCAGCTCGCCGCCGGCCGTGGGCAGCCCCTCCGCGGCGGCGGTGATGCCGGTGCCGGCGTCGATGAACAGGGGCGGCCCCGCGCGGGGCTCCACCAGCAAACAGGTCGTGTCGCCGCCGTAGCGCGCGAAGGCGGGCGCGGTGCGCGGCCACGAGCCCCGCACGCCGGCGAATCGGATCCTCATCGCACCTCCCGGCGCCTACTTGCTGGTCAGGTTCCAGACGCCGTCGAACGGCTCGCCGCCCGCCGCCGCCTCGCCGCAGCGCTCGGCATAGAGCCGGGCGACGGGATCGTCGGGCAGCGCGGCAAAAGCTGCGGCGGCGCCCTGCATGTCGCCGGCGCGGCAGAGCGCCAGGGCGGCGTGGTACGCGTCGGCACTGCCGTCGCCGGTCCCCGTCGCCGGTCCCAGCAACTCGAAGACGGCCACCGGCTCGCGGCGGCCGACCACGCGCACCGCGCCGAGGTCGCGCACGGCGATCGTAGCGCCGGCGGCGGCGCGGGTCACGCCCGAGATCATCGTCGCGGTGCCGAAGGCCTTGTTCGCGCCTTCCAGGCGCGAGGCCAGGTTGGCCGCGTCGCCGAGCACGGTGTAGTTGAAGCGCTGCCGCGAGCCCATGTTGCCGACGACCACCGGTCCGGTGTGCAGGCCGACGCGCATGCGCATTTCGTGGCCGGTGCGCGCGCGGTACTCCTCGCGCCGGGCGGCCAGTTGCTGCTGGCAGCGCCAGGCGGCGTGGCAGGCGCGCGCGGCGTGGTCGGGCACCTCCAGCGGCGCGTTCCAGAAGGCGATGATGGCGTCGCCCTCGTACTTGTCCAGGGTGCCGCCCTCCTCGAGCACGATGTCGGTCATGTCCGTCAGGAAGTCGTTGAGCAGCTCGGTCAGGGCCACCGGGTCCAGGGACTCGCTGATGGAGGTGAAGCCCGCCAGGTCCGAGAACATGATCGTCAGCTCGCGCCGCTCGCCGCCCAGGCGCAGCTGGCCGGGGTCGGCGATGAGCCTTTCGACGACGTGCGGGCTGAGGTAGTGGCGGAAGGCCTGCTTCAGGAAGCGGCGCTGCCGGCCTTCGGTGGCGTAGTTCCAGACCAGGCCGCCGGCCAGCGCGGCCGCCGCGGCGACCCCCGCCGGCACCACCGGGAACCACCAGCCCAGCGCGTAGCCGCCGACCCCGAGCAGGGGCGGCAGCGGGAACGTCGCCACGATGACGAGCAGCCCGTGCCAGGCCTTGTGGCCCGCCAGCACCAGCGCCGCCGCGACGACCGACAGCAGCGCGATCGCCGGCCAGGACGCGGCCGCCGGCGCGTCGCGCAGGAACCCGTCGCCGCGCAGGTCGTCCAGCACGGCGGCGTGCAGCGCCACGCCGGGCGCGACCCGGCTCAGCGGCATCGGGCGCAGGTCGAGCAGGCCGGGGGCGCTGTAGCCGAACAGCACGTCGCAGCCGCGCAGCGACTCCGGGTCGACCACCGGTTCGCCGCCTTCGAGCAGGCGCAGCTCCGACTGGATGATCGCGGCGGCGCTGAAGGTCTCGTGGACGTCCACCGGCCCGGCGAAGCGCAGCAGCGCGCGGCCCTCGGCGTCCAGGGGCACGACGCGGTCGCCGACCAGCAGCCGGCCCGGTTCCAGCTTCAGCGCGGCGCCCCGGCCCTCGCCCATCAGGTAAACCGCCAGCCCGAGCGACGGCACCGGCCGGCCGTCGAGCAGGCGCAGCGGGCGCGCGCGCCGGTACACGCCGTCGGGGTCGGGCACGTCGGCGACGTTGGCCAGCGCGCCCCCGGCCGCGGCGGCCTCGGCGACCGGGACCGTGGCGACGCCGGAGGCCAGCGCCCGCCGCAGGTCCGCCGTCGCCGGATCGTCGAGCCCGGCGCAGGTCCAGTCGTCGTCGCCGGGTCCCCAGCCGGTTTGGTCCACCTTGCCGGTCTGGTCCACGTTGCCGGTCTGGTCCACGCCGCCGCTCGCGACGTCCCCGTCGCCCTGCGCGAGGAAGACCGCGCCGACGAAGCCGGGCGCGCGCGCCGCGGCGGCGCCCAGGGCCGCGTCGTCCTCGACCCCGTAGACCGAGGGTTCGGTGAACAGCACGTCGAAGGCCACGGTGCGCGCGCCGCCGCGGGCGCAGAAATCGAGGAGCGGGGCGTAGACCTCGCGCGGCCAGGGCCACGCCCAGCCGTTCTCCCGGCTGCCCCAATCCAGGCTGGCCTGGTCGAGCAGGATGAGCTTGACGGTCGGGGTGGCGGCCGAGGGGGCGGCCGCGGCGCGGACGCGCCAGGACCAGGCGGCGCGCTCCCATCCGTCCAGCACGCCGACGGACCAGAGCGCCGCCGCCAGCGCGGCGGCGCCCAGGCCGATCAGCAGGGCCGGACGCAGGCGTCGGCCCATGGGTCAGACGTCGCCGACGGCGCGCGTGAAGCGGGCCCGTCGCGCCGCGGGATCGACCACCACGGGCTTGTTCGCCAGCGACGGGTCGAGCGCCCCGATGCGGTCCTGCGGCGAGGGGTGCGTCTTGCCGAAGCCGGGGCCGCCCGGCTTCACGCTCTCGCCCATCTGCACGAGCATCATGACCAGCGCGCGCGGGTCGTAGCCCACGCGCCCGAGGATCGCGACCGCCGCCTCGTCGGCCTCCTTCTCCAGGCCGCGGGCGTAGCCGCTGTTCACGAGCGTCTGGGTGACGTCCATGATGCTGCCCTCGAAGTCCGCGGTGAGCTGCTTGAGGTCCTCGTCGCCCAGGTTGCGGGCCGCCTCGACCGAGAGGACGGCCAGGGCCGAGGTCAGCCGGCTCTTCTTGATGGCGCGCAGCCCGTGCTTGCCCTGCACGTGGCCGATCTCGTGGGCCAGCACCGCGGCCAGGGCGTCCTCGCTCCCGCAGCAGCGCACCAGCCCGCGGGTCACCAGCACCAGGCCGCCCGGGGCGGCGAAGGCGTTGACCTCGTCGCTGTCCAGCAGCAGGAAGTGGTAGCCGCCGAAGGTCTGCGGGCGGTCCGAGGCCATGGCCAGCGCCTGGCCCAGTTCGTTCAAGTAGGCGTTCGCGGCCGGCTCGTCGGCCGCCGGGTAGGTCTGCAGGATGGTCGCCGCGACGGCGCGGCCGATGTAGTGCTCCTGCTCCGGCGTGATGTCGGCGAAGGACTTCTCCAGCGCCTCGGCGGAGCGGTTGATGGAGGTGGCCTGCTCCTCGGTGATGGCGCCGGAGCCCTGGCCGATCTGCGTGCCGAGCTTGGTCACCGACGCGCAGCCGGCGATCAGCGCGGCGAGCAGCAGCAGGGCGGCGGGGGCGGACAGGTTGCGCTTTTTCACTGCGCACCTCCCTTCGCGACGACTTCGCCGGCGGCGAGGAAGGCCACGGCCTGCTCGGGCGTGACGACCATCGCCTCCATGCGGTCCACCCAGGCGTAGTCGGCCTCGGCGTTCTGCGCCTTGTACTCGCCCTCGACCTGCTCGTTGAAGCCCTTGCCGGCCAGGGCGATCTCGTCGCCGCCGGCGCCGGCGGCCACGTCGGCGTCGCCGGACTTCAGGACCACGCGCTTGGTCGTCAGGGCCGACTCGTGGATCCAGCCGGTGCGGCCGCGCGCGTCCTTGACGCTGTACCAGGCGCCCTGCTTCTGGACCACCGTCAGCCGGTCGCCGTAGGCGACGGCGGCGGCCACCTTGCCCAGGTGGGAGGGGGTCGCCCGGAGCTGCCCCGTCCTGACTTGCACGCTCATCTGCTGCACGGCCGCCCAGGCCACGGCCCCGACGACCAGGATCGCGGCCAGCATCAGGCCTCGTCGCATCGTCCGCATCGCACCCACCTCGTTCTTACGGGACGCCGGCGCGCGATGTGCGCGCCGCGCGCGATCGTACCACCGAACCCCCGTCGCGCCAACGCCCAACGCGCCAACACTCAACAGGCCATGGTCTTCCCGCGGGTGGGGCCGCAACAACCCGCCCGCGGGCGCGTAGGAAGGCGCCGAACCGGGCTCCCGCGCCCCAGCCCCACGCCAAAGAAGGTCGGACCATGCGCCAGACGATCCCGCTCGCCGCCCTGCTGCTGTGCACCTCCCTGGGAACCGTCGCGGCCGCGGAGCAGGCGGCCTTCGTCCCGGTCTACCACCCCCAGCTCGAGACGAGCCGCGCCGCCGGCCCCATCGTGATCGACGGCGCGCTCGACGATCCGGGCTGGCAGGGGATCCCGCGCGCGGAGAACTTCGCCGAACACAACCCCGGCGACCAGGTGCGCCCGCCGGTCGACACCCACGCCATGGTCACCTACGACGACGACCACCTCTACATCGCCTACGTCTGCCGCGACGACCCGGCGCAGGTGCGCGCCGGCCTCAGCGAGCGCGACAACATCTGGAGCGACGACTACGTCATCACGGCCATCGACACCTACGCCGACCAGACCTGGGCCTACGAGATCGCCTGCAACCCGCTGGGCGTCCAGGGCGACCTGCTCTGGTCGGTCAACGGCGGCGAGGACATGAGCTACAACATGGTCTTCGCCAGCGCCGGCAAGGTCACCGACGAGGGCTGGCAGGTGGAGCTGGCCATCCCCTGGTCGAGCCTGCGCTTCCCGGACCGGGACGAGCAGGTCTGGCGCATCGACTTCTGGCGCAACCACCCGCGCGCGGTGCGCGGCCAGTACTCCTGGGCGGCCTACGACCGCAACGAGAGCAGCTGGCCCTCGCAGTGGGGCACGATGCGCGGCATCCGCGGCGTCGAGCCCGGCAAGGGCATCGAGCTGCTGCCGTCGCAGGTGTTCACGCAGGCCGGCTCGCGCCGGGGCGACGGCTTCGACAACGGCCCGGTCCTGGGCCAGGCCTCGCTCGGCGCGCGCGCCAACCTCTCCTCCAGCTTCACGGTCGAGGGCACGGTCAACCCCGACTTCAGCCAGATCGAGTCCGACGCCGCCCAGATCGACGTCAACACCACGCTGGCCCTGTTCTACCCCGAGCGGCGGCCCTTCTTCCAGGAGGGCAGCGACCTGTTCAACACCTTCTTCAACGCCGTCTACACCCGCACCATCAACGACCCGCTGTTCGCGGCCAAGGTCACCGGCCGGCCCGGCAGCACGAGCGTCGCCTACCTGGTCGCGCGCGACGAGGTCTCGCCCTTCACGCTGCCGTTCGAGGACGTCAGCGCCTTCGCCGCCGGCGGCCGCAGCACCTCGAACATCCTGCGCGTCCAGCAGGCCTTCGGCGACGGCGCCAGCGTCGGCCTGCTGGTCACCGACCGCCGCATCGACGGCGGCGGCGCGGGCACCCTGGGCGGCATCGACGGCCGCGTGCGCTTCACGCCCTCGCTGCGGTTCGAGTGGCAGGCGCTGGCCTCGCGCACCGAGGAGCCGGACGACCCGGCCCTGACCGCGGGCCTCGAGGGCCTGACCTTCGACCGCGGCGCCCGCACCGCCGTCTTCGACGGCGAGACCTTCGACGGGCTGGGCGTCTACTCCAGCCTCGAGTACAACGATCGCCTCTGGAACTTCGACGTCGAGTACTCGTCCTACAGCCCCACCTTCCGCGCCGACAACGGTTTCATCCCCCGCAACGACCGCCGCGAGGCGGTCGCGTCGGCCTCGCGCGTCTTCCGTTACGAGGACTCGCGGCTGCTGGAGTGGATCCAGCCCAACGTCAACGCGGGCCGTGTCTGGAACATGGCCGACGCGCGCAAGGACGAGTGGATCTGGGGGGGCGTCGGCGCGCGCGTGCGGCAGTCGCAGCTCTTCTGCCAGCTCTCGCACATGAAGAGCAACGAGCTCTTCGGCGGGATCTGGTTCGACGGCATCGACGCCACGGAATTCGAGCTGCAGGCCGTCCCCTCCAGCGCGTTGCAGGGGGGC
>JAURXS010000487.1 GCA_030654305.1 bacterium
CCTGCGGCGCAGCAGCCTCGACGAGTTCCCGCAACTGTACAACGTGCTGCGCGGCGAGATGTCGGTGGTGGGCCCGCGCCCCCAGATCCCCAGCGAGGTGGCCGCCTACACGCCGGCCCAGGCGCGCCGGCTCCAGGTGAGGCCCGGGCTGACCTGCCTGTGGCAGGTGTCGGGCCGCAGCCACCTCGACTTCGAGGACTGGATGGAACTGGACCTCGAGTACGTGCGACGGCGCAGCCCGGCCTTCGACCTGCGGATCCTCTCGCGCACGATCCCGGCCGTCATCGAGCGCAAGGGGGCCTACTGATGCTCGGGATCGGCAGCGACATCGTCGAGGTCGCGCGCATCCGCCTCGCGATCGAGCGCCACGGCGACCGCTTCCTGCAGCGCTGCTTCCGTCCCGACGAGATCGCCCTGGCGGCCAGGCGCGGCGCCCAGGGTGCGGCCACGCTCGCCTCGCGGTGGGCCGCCAAGGAGGCCTTCGTCAAGGCGCTCGGCGCCACCGGTCCCATCGCCTACCGGGACATCGAGGTCGTCCACCGCGACGGGGGCCCGGCGACCCTGCGGCTGCACGGCCTCGCGGCCGCGGCCCTGCGGGAGCGCGGGGGCGGGAACGTCCTGCTGTCCCTCAGCCACGAGCGCGAGATCGCCCTGGCCGTCGTGGTCCTCGACTGACGGCCGCCGCGCCCCGCGGCCCGAGAATCGTCATCCCCGGTCCCGTCATCCCCGATCCCGTCATCCCCTGCTTGCACCGCCGCGGGCCAGCGGTTAGGATGCCCGCGACGTCGCCGAGTCCCGCCGCAACCACGGGGTCCCGCTTGTTCGAACGCGAATTCATGCACCTGGACCTGTACACCCGCGCGCCCTTCGGCGGCAGCCGCCTGACGCTGTTCCCCGACGCGACCGGCCTGCCGACGGCCCTGCTGCAGGTCATCGCGCGGGAGATGGGCACCGGGGAGACCGCCTTCGCGGAGCCCGATCCCGGCGAGGGCAACCGCGCCCGGCTGCGGATCTTCACGCCGAAGGGGGAGGTCCCCCTGTCCGGGCTCTCGATCATGGGCGCCACCTGCGGTCTGGACGCCTGCGGCCGGGTCGCGCGGGGCGGGGACGAGACCCGCTTCCACTGGCGCACCGAGGCCGGCGAGTTCCCGGTCGTGCTGTCGGAGGTCGACGGCGCGACGCTCTACTCGCTGGTGCACGAGCCCGCGGAATTCATCGGGCAGTACTACCAGCGGGGCAAGGTGGCCCGGGCGCTCGGCGTGGAGGAGACCGACCTCGCCATCACGGGCCTGCCCTGCGAGATCGTCTCGGCGGGCCTGCCGATCCACATCGTCCCGATGGGTTCGCTCGCGGCGGTGCAGTCCATCCGCTTCGACCGGGACGCGGCGCGGGAGATCTCCCGCGACCTGGGCTTCGGCGACCTCTTCGTCTTCACCTGCGAAGCCGAGGGCGCCGGGGTCGACGTGCACTGCCGCATGTTCGCCCAGGATTTCGGCATCCCCGAGGACGCGGCGACCGGCAGCGCGGCGGGCGCCCTGATCGCCTACATGATCAAGCACCGCCTGGTGCCGCCGGCGCCGCGCGTCCGCATCGTCTGCGAGCAGGGCCTGGAGATGAAGCGGCCCAGCCGCCTCTACGCCGAGGCCGAGGTCCGCGACGGCCGCTGCGGCGCCATCCGCGTCGGCGGGCACGGCGTCCTGCTCGCCCAGGGACGCCTGCGCTTCGACCAGGGATCGGTCGCCTGAGGCCGCCCCCCAACCCCAGCCACCGTTTCCAGGAGAGCATCATGACCCAGTCCGTCGGCCTGTCGCCCGAGATGCGTGAGATGATGGTCCAGACGCTGCGCCAGGTCGTGCAGCGCGACCTGCCAGAAGCCACCCTGCTCGGCCTGGATGCGCGCGACGAGTTCCCCGTCGCCTTCATCCGGCAGCTGCTGTCGCCCGACGTCGGCCTGCACCTGATCTTCCTGCCCGAGGCCGTCGGCGGTCTCGGCGGCGGCGCCTTGGACATCTGCCGCGTCAGCGAAGAGATGGCGGCGATCGACCTGGGCGTGGCGACCGCGTTCCTCGCGATCTGCCTGGGCACCGACCCGATCATCGTCGGCGGCACGCCCGAGCAGAAATCCCACTGGCTGGGCCGCATCGCCGCCGAGGGCCTGATCGTCGCCTACGGCGTGACCGAACCGGCCGCCGGCAGCAACGTGGCCGCGGTGCAGACGCGCGCCGACCGCGTGACCGACGCCGACGGCGCCGTCACCGGCTACCGGCTCAACGGCACCAAGCAGTTCATCACCAACGGCGGCGTGGCCGAGCTCTACACCATCCTGGCCAAGACGCCCGACGGCCCCTCCTTCTTCGTGGTGGAACGGTCGGCCCCGGGCCTCAGCTCCGGCAAGCACGAGGACAAGCACGGCATCCGGGCCTCGGACACCAGCGGCGTCGTGCTGGAGGACGTGGTGGTCCCGGCCTCCCAGCTGATCGGCGGCGTGGAGGGGCAGGGCCTCAAGCAGGCCAACGCCGTGTTCGGCTACACGCGCGTGATGGTCGGGGCCTTCGGCCTGGGCGCCGGCCAGGCGGCGCTCGACCGGGCCGTGCGCTACGCCCGCGAACGCATCCAGTTCGGCACGCCCCTGATCGAGAAGGAGGGCTACGGCAGCAAGCTCATCGCGCCCCACTGGATCGCGCTGGCCGCCGGCCGCGCCTACGTGGAGGAGATCGCCGGGCGCCTGGACGGCGGCGAGCACGAGCTGCAGGTCGAGGGCTCGATCGCCAAGTACTGGTCCACCGAGGCGGGCAACCGGGCGGCCGAGGCGGCCATCCAGGCCCTCGGCGGCTACGGCTACGCGCGCGAGTACATGGTCGAGAAGATCAAGCGCGACGTGCGCATCACCACGATCTACGAGGGTACCAGCGAGATCCAGCAGAGCATCATCTTCATGTTCCGCTGGAAGGCGACCGTGCGCGGCAAGGGCGCCTGGTACGAGGAGCTGGCCGCGGGGCTCGCGGCGCTCCACGCCGAGCACGACGGGCTGGGCGCCGGGATCGCGGCGGCGGCGGTCCGCGACCTCAACGCGACGATCCTGTACGCGCACGCCCGCAAGGCGACCAGCCGCCAGTCGCTGCAGTTCCGGCTGGCCGACATGATGACCGCCTGCGAGGTGGCCGGCGCCTTCTGCCGCCGGGCGGCCGCGCTGGCCGCCGCCGGCGACCCCGACGCCGCGGCTGTCGCCGTGATGAGCCGGGTGAACGCCCGGCTGGCGCTGGCGGCCGTGCGCGAGGGCGCCGCGGTCTGCGCCGCCGGTTGCGCGGGCGACGAAGCGGCGGCGGGTGGGGAGT
>JAURXS010000488.1 GCA_030654305.1 bacterium
TTCAAGACGTTGATGAGCTGGGGCAGCTCGTCGATGCTGGTGCGGCGGATGAGGCGGCCGATGGGGGTGATGCGCGGGTCGTTGGCGAGCTTGAAGTTGCTGGCCAGGTATTGCACGTAGAGCTTCGGGTTGTCGGTTTTCCAGCGCTCCAGGGCGCCGTCGGCGTCCATCACCATGCTGCGGAACTTGATGAAGTCGAACAGCTCGCCGTCCACCCCCACGCGCTTCTGCACGAAGAAGGCGGGGCCGGCGTCTTCGCGCTTGATGCGCCAGGCGACCCAGGCAAACAGCGGCGCGAGCAAGACGAGCAAGGCGGCGGCGCCGGCGATGTCGAGCCCGCGCTTCAAGATCTGCGGGCCGCGGCGGTTGAGGTTGTTGCGGGCGCGCAGCAGCAGGACTTCGTGGCTGAAGAAGTGCGAGACCTCCATGCCGTAGATGGGCAGGCCGCCGAGCGCGGGAACCATGACGAGGTCGTCGCGGGTGAGCATGAGCTCTTGCGAGAGTTCGCGCAGCCAGTTGTTGTCGCGGATGCCGAGCACGCCCACGAGTTGGTAGGGGCCGGGTTTGGCCAGGAACTCGCGCACGCCCGGGGTGAGCGCGGTGGGGGCGAACACCCCGTCTTTGCCGAGCGACACCAGGCGTTCGCCGGGGTTGGGGCTGACCACGGCCACGGGCTTGTAGCCCAGCAGCGGTTCGCTGGCGAGGGCGGCGGCGGCTTTTTCAACGTCGTCGGGGTGGCCGATCAGCACGTAAGGCTGGGTGAGCAGGCCGGCGCGCAGCAGGTGGGAGCGGATGGCCAGTCGCGCCAGCGGCAGGAAGATGAGCACGAGGCCCCAGGTGACGCCGGTCCAGAGGCGCGAGAGCGGCCACTTGGCGAGGTACATGACCATGGCGTCGAGCAGCGCGGCGACCACGATGACGCGGATCATCTGCCGCGCTTCGTCCCACCAGGGTTTGCGGCGGTGGGCGGTGTAGTGGCCCTGCTCGGTCCACATCCAGCCGACCATGGCGAGGGCGATGGCGGCGAACAGCGTGAGGCGGAGCTGGCCGTTGTTGGCCCACCAGATGTTCATGGCCTGCGAGAGGCTCATTTCGTCGCGGAACCAGGCGGGCAGGCGCCCGGCCACGAAGCAGCACCACAAGACGCTCAGGTCGGTCAGCACCAGACGGGCCTTGACCCAGCGCTGCCGCCGGGCGAGCTTGGCCCAGGGCGCGAGGCTGCGGGCCAGGTCTTGCTCGTTGTAGAGCGGGACGACCGTTTCCTGCGCGCGCCCCGGCCCTGAGGGAGGCGTAAGCACGTCTCTGTCTGGCGATGCAATCATGGAATTCCCCGACTTTGTATTTGTTTCGACTTGCAACCTTTGGGCCAGGTATTACGCAAACAGGTAACACCGACTAAACCATAGGTTCGTTTAGCGAACGTGACAGTGTGTAAATTGACACACTCCGATACCACCACCTGTAGACCTTCAGTTTAATCGACGACTTACGATTGGTAACACCTTTGGTCGAATGAACCTAGGCTGTCCTCCTTTTGGGGGACAAGCCGGGGCGGGACGAGGCGACGAACGGTCGGTGCTGGGGGTGGGGCCGCGGCGGCGTGCGGCGCACGGTTTGGGGGCCGCTGCACAGGCCTGGTGCACCCGGGGCGGGCTCAGCTCAGGTCAAGGTCCAGCACGGGGGTGCGTTGGGCGGCCGGGCGTTGCGTGCAGCCCACGAAGATGTGTTCCTCGGGTTCTTCGAGGCGCCCCAGGTAGAAGCAGCAGAACGTCCAGCCGATGGTGTTGTCGACCTGGGCCGGGGTGCTCGGGCCGCGGCAGTCGATCTGGTTCAGCAGGGCGTCCATGAGCTCGATGGTGCAGCGGGCGTTGAAGTGCAGCTGGCACAGGCCGCCGCTGTTGCGCTGGACATGGCCAACCACCTGGCCGTCGAC
>JAURXS010000489.1 GCA_030654305.1 bacterium
GCCCGGCGATCGGGGTCGTGGTTCGGACCGTGGTCGCGGTTCCGACCGCGGTCGCGGCCAGGACCGTGGCCAGGGCGGTGACCGCAACCGCGGTGCGGCCCGTGTCGATGGGCAGCAGCGGCCGGCCGGCGGACGCGACGAACAGCGCGGTCGCGACGGCGGCAGAGGCCGCGACAACGATCGGGGCCGTGACAACGATCGGGGCCGCGACGGCGAGCGCAGCCGTGACGGCGGCCGCGGTCGCCGCGACGAGCGCCCGCGTTCCGAGCCTCGCCAGGACGTTCGTCCGGGCGCCCGCCCCACCGAGGCGCGCCAAGGCGAACCGCGCCGCAGCGAGGCTCCCGGCGCCGAGACCCGCGAGGACGGCGAAGGCCGGTCCAGCCGTCGCCGCCGCCCGCGCGGCAGGCGTCCCGAGGGCGACGTCGCGCCCGCCGCGCGCCTCGACCCGCGCCCGGAGGCGGCGGGGGGCATCGAGTTCGATCGCGACGCGCCGGTCCGCGCGGAGGCGCCCATGACGGCCGCCGCCCCGGTCGCCCGCGAGCCGGAGACCGTGCACGCGGACCGCGCCGAGTCCTTCGACGCGGACCGCCGGGAAGCCCACCAGGAGGAGCGCCAGGACATGCACCACGAAGACCAGCCCACGCCGCCCGCGGCCGCCCGCCTCGACAGGGACGCTTCCGCCGGTGAGGCCGTCGTCGCCGCCGACCTGGTCAAGCCCCGCCGCGACGTGCCGCTCGCGGAGGCCGCCGAGACCCAGCGCCTCTTCACCGAGGAGCTGATGGTGCGCTGCGGCTTCCCCTGCCGCGTCACCGTGAACCCCGGCGAGTACAACCAGGTCAAGCTCGTGACCGACGAGGACAGCGCCGACGTTCTGATCGGGCGGCGGTTCTACGCGCTCGATTCGATCGAGCACCTGGTCGACCGCATGGCGACCGTGGCCATGGGCGATCACGTCTCGATGAACCTGGACATCAACAACCACCGCCTGCGCCTCGACGGGCGCCTGGTGACCATGGCGGCCGAGGCCATGGACCGCGCCCGCCGCGAGGGCCAGCCCGTGCACCTGCCGCCGATGAACCCCCGCGAGCGGCGCGTCGTGCACATGGAGGTCGCCCGCTGCGAGGGACTGATGACGGAGACCGAGGGCGAGGGGTATGATCGCCACGTGATCGTCCTCCCCGACGACGGCTCGCGCCCCGCGACCGAGGACGAGTCCTAGGCGCGCGGTCGCACCGCCGATGCGGACACAGGGGGCGGCGCGGCGCGCCGCCCCTTTTCATGACGGGTTGGGCATGTCCACGACCAACGATACGATCGTCGCGATCGCCACCGCGGCCGGGGAAGCCGGCCTGGCGATCGTGCGCCTCAGCGGCCCCGGCGCCTTGGAGGTCGCCCGCCGCCTGGCCGGCGTGCGCGCGCTGCCGCGCGAGGGCGTGCGCTCCCACCAGGCGCGCGCCGCGACGCTGCGCAATGAAGCGGGGGAGGTCCTCGACCACGGCCTCGTGCTGCCCATGCTGGCGCCGCGCTCCTACACCGGCGAGGACATCGTCGAATTCCATTGCCACGGCGGCGCGCTCTGCGCGCGGCGCGTGACGGCGGCCTGCCGCGAAGCCGGCGCGCGCCCGGCCGGTCCCGGCGAGTTCACGCGGCGCGCGTTCCTGAACGGCCGCCTGAGCCTCGACCAGGCCGAAGCCGTGGCCGACCTGATCCACGCCGAGGACGAGCTCGCGGCCCGCGCCGCCCTGCGTCAGCTGCGCGGCGGCCTGCGCCGCGACGTCGAGGCGATCGAGCGGCCGCTGCTGGACCTGCTGGCCCGGCTCGAGGGCGGCCTGGAGTTCGAGGGCGACGACGCCGAGGCCGTCGCCGTGCCGCGCGCGGGCCTGCTGGCCGTCCTGGACGCCGCGCTCGCCGCGCTCGCGCTGCTGCTGGCCGACGCCGACGCCGCGCGCCGCGTGCGCGAGGGCGTGCACGTCGTGCTGCTGGGCGCGCCGAACGCGGGCAAGAGCTCCCTGTTCAACGCCCTGCTGTCGCAGGAGCGCGCGCTGGTCGACGCGGAGCCCGGCACGACGCGCGACGTCGTCGCCGCGCGCCTGCGCCACGGCGGCGTGATCTTCGTGCTGCACGACACCGCGGGCCTGCGGTCCGACGGCGGGCGCGTCGAGGCCCTCGGCATGGCGCGCGCCCGCGAGGCGGCCGCGTCGGCCGACGTCGTGCTGTTGCTGTCGGACCTGACAGCACCGGCCGGGCGCGACGTCGCCGACGTCCCTGTCGGCGTCGCGGTCCTGAACGTCGCCGCCAAGGCCGACCTCGCCGATCCCGCGCGGCGCGAGGCCGCCCGCGCGGAGGGCTGCCTCGTGACGTCCGCGCGCGACGGCACCGGCCTCGGCGAGCTGCGCGCGGCCCTGCTGGCGGCGGCCGACGGCGAGCGCCTGCGCGAGGTCGCGGACCTCGGCCACGCGTTCCACGAGCGCCACCGGCACCGCCTCGCCGCGGCGCGGGACGAGCTCGCCGCCCTGCGCGACGAGGTTGCGCTTCGCGACGCGCCTGCCGAAGTTGCCGCCGGGCTGCTCGCGGGGATCCTCGCGGAGCTGGGCGAAGTGACCGGCCGGGTGTTCAGCGAGCACCTGCTGGGCGAGGTCTTCGCCCGTTTCTGCGTCGGCAAGTAGAAGCCATCAGAGAAGATTCAAGATGAAATCGTTCGAGGTGAATGCGTTCGAGGTGATCGTCATCGGCGGCGGCCACGCCGGCATCGAGGCCGCCCTCGCGGCGGCCCGGCTGGGCGCCCGCACCGCGCTGGTGACGCACGATCGCCGCGAGATCGGCCGCATGCCCTGCAACCCCGCGGTCGGCGGGCTGGGCAAGGGCCACCTCGTGCGCGAGATCGACGCGCTCGGCGGGGAGATGGGCCGCGCCATCGACGAGACGGGGATCCAGTTCCGCGTGCTGAACCGCAGCAAGGGGCCGGCGGTGCGCGCGCCGCGGGCCCAGGCCGACAAGCACGCCTACCAGGCGCGCATGGCCGCGGTCGTCGCCGCTCAGGATGGCCTCGTCGTCGTGGAGGGGGATGCGTCCGACCTGCTGGTGGACGCGCCCGCCGGTTCAACATCGTCGGGTCCGGCGCCGGCCCGCCTGCGGGGCGTGGTCCTGTCCGACGGGCGCGAATTGCTCGCCCCGCGCGCGGTCCTGGCGACCGGCACCTTCCTGGGCGGCCTGATGCACGTGGGGGACGAGCGCACCGAGGGTGGTCGCGAGGGCGCCGCGGCGTCCGTGGGCCTCAGCGGCGCCCTGGAGCGCTGCGGCTTCACGCTGCGCCGCCTGAAGACCGGCACGCCGCCGCGCCTGTGGCGCGATTCGCTCGATTTTTCGCGCCTCGAGGTCCAGCCCGGCGACGAGCGCATCGAGCCTTTCTCTTTTATTACCAATGAGTTACAGACTTTTCAGGTCCCCTGTCACCTGACCTGGACCAGCGAGCGCACCCACGCCCTGATCCGCGACAACCTGCACCGGTCCCCCCTGTTCGGCGGCATCATCGAGGGCACGGGACCCCGGTACTGCCCCTCCATCGAGGACAAGGTCGTGCGCTTCGCCGACCGCGAACGCCACCTCGTCTTCCTGGAGCCGGAGGGGCGCGACTCCGCCGAGATCTACGTCAACGGCCTCTCGACGAGCCTGCCGCGCGACGTCCAGGACGCCTTCGTGCGCACCCTGCCCGGGCTGGAGCGAGCTGTGCTAGCAAGGCACGGCTACGCGGTCGAGTACGACAGCGCGCCGTCCTGGCAGGTCCGGGCGTCGCTGGAGAGCAAGCCGGTCGCGGGGCTATACCTAGCCGGGCAGATCCTCGGCACGTCCGGCTACGAGGAGGCGGCGGCCCAGGGCCTGGCGGCCGGCGTGAACGCGGTGCGCAGCCTCGATGGGCGGGAGCCACTGGACCTGCCCCGCGGCGGTTCGTACCTGGGCGTGTTGCTGGACGACCTCACGACCAAGGACATCACCGAGCCCTACCGGATGTTCACGTCCCGCGCCGAGCGGAGGCTGGCCCTGCGCTGCGACAACGCGGCGGCGCGGCTGCTGCCCCTGGCCACCTCGATCGGCCTGCTGCCGGAGGCGGATTTGCGGCGGCTGCGCGCGCGCGTGGCTGCCGCCGAGCGGGCGGGTCGGGTGCTGCGGACCCTGCGGTGCCGCGACCTCGTGCACGGAGGCAGCGTGGCCGCCTCGGACCTGGTCCTGCAGGCGCCCGGCGGGCTGGACGCGCCACCTTTGCCGGCG
>JAURXS010000490.1 GCA_030654305.1 bacterium
TCGATCTCGTGGCTGACGGCCTGCACCGCGTAGCCCGTCGCGGCGTCGACACCGTCGCGCACGACCTGCCAGTTCGTGGGCGTGGGCAGGCGCCCGGCCCAGTCCTGCGCCACTGACTCGACCTCCGAGCCGGTGGCCGGCGCGAACAGGGCGGACAGGTCCACCTGGGCCGCCGCGGCCGTCGCGATCGACATCGAGACCAAAACAGCGAGCACCCGGGGCGCCCGCCGTAGCGTGTTCGGACCCATTGTATCTCCTCCGATATGATGATAAGCAAGATGCGATCGGAGAAAACGTCAAGCGCGCGCGGTCCTGACCGGGCTTGCCCATGCCCGGCGGCGCTGGTAGATTGCGGCCATGAAAGACGAACGCGGATCCTCCCCCATCTACCCCCAGGCCGACCCCGCCACGCTCGAGCGCGCCGACTACGAGGCGGAACCGCTCGGCCGGGGGGAATACGTCACCGCCATGGTCCACCTCTACCGGGGCGAGATGCACCGCGCCCTGGAGTGGCGCAAGCGCCTGGACACCACGACGCACTGGGCCCTGGTCTCGACGGTCGGCATCCTGACCTTCAGCTTCAGCAACCCGCAGTACGCCCAGGAGACGATCATCACCGGCATGTACGCCAACCTGATGTTCCTCTACCACGAGGCGCGGCGCTTCCGCTTCTTCGACGTCTGGCGCTCGCGGGTCAGGATGATCGAGGAGAACTTCTACGGGCCGATCCTGCGCCGCGACCCGCACAGCCCGATGGAGGGCTGGGGCGACCAGGTGGCCGAGGACCTGCTGCACCCGAAGTTCAAGATCACGCGGCTGCAGGCGATGCGGGCGCGCCTGAAGCGCAACTACATCTACATCTTCGCCTTCATGCTGGTCGCGTGGCTGGGGCGCGCCTGGGGCTTGCCCGTGGACGAGCAGCAGGAGGGCCTGCCCGGCCTGTTCTCGATGGGGCTGCTGCCCTGGTGGGTGCCGGTCTCGCTCGTGATCGGGCTGTACGGGTTCCTGGCGGGCATGATGGTGTTCACGCCGAACGTGAAGCCGGCCGAGGAGAGCTACTGGCCCGACCCCGAGCACTGCGGCGAGGACATCCCCAGCCTCGACGTCTAGACCAGCTCGTCCTGGATTTCCTCGCCGAGAGGCTGCAACAAGGCCACGTGCGCCCCCGCCGGATCGCAGATCACGCAGAACGTCCCGTACTCGCCCAGCGACCGCGGCCCCGCGATCACCTTGCCGCCGCGGGCCGAGCAGGCATCGAGGCTCGCCTCGAGATCGGCGACCGTGACGTACGCCAGCCAGCGCGGCGGCAGTCCCGTGTTCGGGCCCCGCGCGTGGCAGATCCCCGCGACGACCCCGCCGTCGCGGTTGATCATCAGGTAATCGTCGTAGCCGTCCATCGGGACCAGTTCGAAGCTCCAGCCCGCGACCTCGCCGTAGAAGTCCCGCAGACCCTCGGCGTCCTCGACCGTCAGGTCGAACCAGCCCACCGTGCCGATCGGCACGCCCTTCTCGTCGCTCATGTCGCTCATCCTCCGTCGGGGAACAGGGTCGGGGGACCGGACGGCACGTCCGGAGGTGCGTCCGCCGGTGCAGCGGCGGCCGTCTTCGCCGGGAAGCGGCCGACGAGCGCGTCGCTCAGGATCCTGCGCACCTCGTCGCTGAAGTCGTTGCCCAGCATCCAGCTCAGGTAGCCGGGCGTCGCGCGGGCGATCTCCTCGAGCGGCTTGCCCTGGTGCTTGCCGAAGGTGAAGCAGGCCCGGCCCTGGTCGTCCCACTCGAACTTGCGCGTGCGGTCGACGAAGCGGCCCTCGTTGGGATTGCTGACGCGGTGCAGGTCGTCGACGTCCCCGCTCAGTTCGTCGTAGCAGCCGACCATGGCGTCGAGCACCTCGAGGGTCGCCTCGACGTCGGCCAGCGCGGCGTGGGCCTCGGTGAGGTCCTTGCCGCAGAACTTGCGGTACGCCGCGGTCAGGGTGCGCGGCTCCATGGCGTGGAAGATGCGCATGGCGTCCAGGTGGCGCCGCCCCGCCAGGTCGATCGGCGACCCGGCGCGGCGCAGCTCCGCCTCCAGCAGGGGCGCGTCGAAGCCGATCGAGTTGAAGCCGCAGAGGTCGGCCCCCTCGAACAGCGCGACGATCCCGGGCGCGACCGCGGCCAGGGTCGGGGCGTCGCGCACGTCGTCGTCGGAGATCCCGTGGACGGCGGTCGCCGGCGGCGGGATGGGCATCTCGGGGTTGACCAGGGAGCGGTAGCTGCGGCGCGAGCCGTCCGGCTCCACGCGGACCAGCCCGATCTCCACGATGCGGTCGCGCTCCGGACTGGTGCCGGTCGTTTCGAGGTCGAAGCAGACCAGGGCGCGCTGCAGGTCCAGGTTCTTGAGCATGGGTCTCCTCGCCGATGTCTCCCCCGCCGGAATTCGGGCGCGGGACGTGGGCACAGACTGCCATAGCCGGCCGCCGGGCGCCATCGCCGAACGGCGCGCCCACGCAAGAAAGAGGCCCCGGCCGGCCGGCCGGGGCCCCGTTCGTCGTGATCGGCCCGTCCGCGGTCAGACGTGGGCGAAGACCGGCACCTTCTCGATCCACTCGGGGTGCAGGTCGCTGGTCCCGGCGTGAATCGCGCACAGCGCCTCGCGCAACCGGCGCGTGACGGGGCCCTCCTGGCCGTCGCTCACCCGGTGGTCCTGTCCCCGGTAGCTGAGCGAGCCGATGGAGGTGACGACGGCCGCGGTGCCGCAGGCGAAGGCCTCCAACAGCTTGCCGCTGTCGGCGTCGGCGCAGACATCGCGGATCATCGGCGGCGTCTCGGTCCAGTTCAGGTCGAAATCGCGGCAGAGGACGCCGACCGAATCACGGGTCACGCCGTTCAGGATGGTGTCGCCGATGGCGGCGGTGATCACCCGGTCGGCGTAGACGAAGGCGATGTTCATCGCCCCCATCTCCTCGATCGACGACATCGTGCGCGCGTCCAGCCAGACGATCTGGTCGAACCCCTCCTGCTGGGCGAGCTTGATCGGCAGCAGGGCGGCCCCGTAGTTGCCGCCGGTCTTGGCCCCGCCGACGCCGCCGGGCGCCGAGCGCACGTAGGTATCCTCGGCCTTGACCCGCAGCGGCTTGCTGCCGCCGGCGAAGTAGCTGCCGACCGGGCCGATGATGATGTAGAACAGGTATTCGGTGCTCGCCTTGACGCCCAGGCCGCGCTGGGTCGAGATCATCGTCGGGCGAATGTAGAGCGCGTCGGGCGACTTCGGCACCCAGTCGCGGTCCAGGTCGATCAGCCGCTTGAGGGCCTCCATGAAGAGTTTGGCGTCGACCCGCGGCATGCACATCCGGTCGCAGGAGTGGCCGAAGCGGGCGATGTTCATGTCGGGCCGGAACATGTGGACCGAGCCGTCCACGGGATGGGCGTAGGCCTTCATCCCCTCGAAGATCTCCTGCCCGTAGTGGAGCACCTTGGCCGCCGGATCGAGCACGATGTCGTGGTACGGGACGATGACCGGCTTGCCCCAGGCTCCGTCCCGGAACGGCATCTCGAACATGTGCGGGGTGAAGATGCTGCCGAAACCGAAATCGCTGCGCGGGGGCGCGGGCGGGTTCGGATGACGGGTGACCCGGATCTCCATGGGTGCCTCCTCGGCGAATTCGAAAGCCACGGAAGGGACGGTTTGGGGGCGGTCCTGACCGGCTAATCGTCGCCCATCGCCGGGGAAAAATCAAGGGGGGCGGCTCCCGATACAGGGCCGTTGTCGTATGCATTTTCAATGGGTTGGGAGCGGGGAGCTCAGGCGCGGCTTCGCAGCGCGGGCGGCACTTCCCCGACACCCGGCGCCGCGGGAGACGCCGTCGGGCTCCGATCGGCGCCCACACGCCCTCCCCGGGCCGGTTCGTCGGAGAACGGGGCCCGCAGGGCGCCGGCCAGACCGAAAATGATTTCGGCGATCGATGCGATCAACAGGACCTGGCCGACCCCCCACAGGGACGCCAGGGTCGGTCCGGCCAGGACCGACAGCAGGGTCACCGGCCCGAGCAGCGGGCCCAGCCAGCCGAAGATGCGGCCGCGGCGCTCCGGCGGCGTCTCCCGCTGCAGGAACGTGGCGAGGTTGATCTGGATGCCGGTGCTGACCGCGCCGAACAGGGCGAACAGGACCAGCGCCCCGGCGAAGCTGCGGTTCACGGCGAACAGCCCCAGCAGCAGGCCGTCGAGCGCCACCAGCAGACCGACCGCCCGCAGCGGCCGGCGCGCGCCGCGGGTCAGCACCCCGGCCGCGGCGCCCAGCAACCCGCCCAGGCCGGCGGTGGCGAAGATCAGGCCCAGGTCCCCCTCGCTGCGCCCGAGCATCCTGGTGACGAACTCGTAGACCAGCGGCGGCTGCATGGCCGTGACCATCGTCACCAGCCCCAGGAACAGCACCGCGAAGCGCAGGGACGGACGGCCCCACAGCCACACCGCCCCCTGGCGGATGTCGTGCCATTTTTCGGCGGGCTTCTCCACGACGGCGCCCCCCGCCGGCGACGGCTCGACCGCCAGGTAGCGGAAGGGACGGAATGCCAGGATCGCCGCCGAGATCAGGAACGTGGCGCCGTCGACCAGGAAGGCCGTCACGACCCCCAGCGCGTGCACGATCAGGCCGCCGGCCGCCATGCCCACCAGCAGCATCGCGTTCTGCGAGATCATGAACAGGGCGTTGGAGTGGCCGAGCTGCTCCACCGGCACGAGGTCCGGCAGCAGGGCCATGCGCGCCGGCCCGGTCAGGTGGCGGCCGGCGGCCAGCAGGGACGCCAGCAGGTAGACCTGCCACAGCTCCGGCACGAAGGGGATGGCGCAGACCACCGCCGTGGAGAACAGGTCGCTGGCGATCATCATGCCGCGCCGGCTCCAGCGGTCGACCATGACGCCGGCGAAGGGCCCCAGCAGCACGCCGGGCAGCACCTGCACGGCGGCCAGCAGGCCGAGGCTCGCCACGTTGCCGGTGCGGTGGTAGACGAGGGAGAAGAACGCCAGGATCGCGATCTTGTCGCCGAGGCCGCTGACGAACGACGCGGCCCAGACCGCCATGAAGCTGCGGTTGGCGAACAGTGGTCTCAACGGACTCCGTCCCTTCGCGGCCGGGTTCCTTCCCGGCTTGGGGGCTCGAACAGATCGCGGGGGCGATGTTAGCCGCGACCGGGCGGCGGCGGCAAGCGCTGATCGGCCGGGATCAGCCCAGTTCGGCTCGCAGCGCCGCGATCAGGCGGTCGACGTCCTGCGACGTGTTGTAGCCGTGGATCGAGACGCGCAGCCAGTCGCGGTCCGCGAAGCGGGTCACCGGCACCTCGATCAGGTGGTCGCGGCGCAGGGTCCGCTGCAGCGCCGTCGCGTCGACGCCCGCCGGCAGCGGCACCACCGCCATCTGCAGCAGCCAGGGGTCGGGCGGGCAGGGCGCCGGCAGGCGGACGACCGCCAGCAACCGCTCGCGGGTCTCGCGCAGGAGTTCGCGGCACCGCTCGCGCACGCGCGGCCAGTCGTGCTGCGCGAAGAAGTCCAGCGCGGCCGGCACCGCCAGGTACGCCGACACGTCGCGCGTCCCGATCCATTCCTGCTCGTCGACGAACCGGCTCGGGCCGGGCTTGTCGGCGCGCCAGCCCCAGCTCACGGCCAGGGGTTCGACCAGGTCCTGCCGATCCCGCCGCACGTAGAGCAGCGCGGCTCCCTTGGGCGACATCAGCCACTTGTGGCAGTTGCCGACGTAGACGTCGGCGCCGAGGGCGTGCAGGTCGAGGTCCAGTTGCCCGGGCCCGTGAGCGCCGTCGATGACGGCGAGGATTCCGCGTGCCCTCGCCCGGGCCACCAGGTCCTCCACGGGCAGGCGCACGCCGCTGGTCGAGGCGATGTGGCTGATGAAGAGCACGCGCGTGCGCTCGTTCACGCCGCCCCACACCGCGTCGACGACCTCCCGCGGATCGCCCAGCGGCAGCGGCAGTGTCCGCCGCACGTAGGTCGCGCCGGTCTTCCCGCAGACGAAGGCCCAGGTGCGGTCCATGGCGCCGTACTCGTGGTCGGTCGAGAGGATCTCGTCCCCCGGGCGCAGGTCCAGGGAGCGGGCCACGATGTTCAGGCCGGTGGTGGTGTTCGGCACGAAGACGATCTCGTCGCGGTCGGCGCCCACGAAGGCGGCCAGCCGGGCGCGGGCGGCGGCCAGGCGGTCGGGCAGGGTGCGCTCGCGGGCCAGGAAGTCGACCGGTTCGGCCTCGAGCTCGCGCTGCAGCGCCTGGTAGGCGTCGAAGACGGGACGGGGGCAGGCGCCGAAGGAGCCGTGGTTCAGGAAGGTGACGTCGTCGCGCAGCAGGAAGAGGCGGCGCAGGTCGCGGGCGGCGGTCATGTGATCACCTTCACCCCGCTGTCGCGGCCGAGCAGGCGGCTCAGCTCCTCCTCCTTCAACCGCACCGCCAGGCGCACGCCGTGCTCGCCGTGCTCCTCCTCCAGCACCGAGCCGGTGCGGTGGAAGACCGCCACGAGGTCCATCCGGGTGTACGGCACCTCCAGGCGCACGACGCGTTCGCCGGCCAGCAGGCGGGACTCGACGGCCTCGCGCACGGCGGCGCAGCCGGCGGGATCCAGTGCGGAGACGAACAGCGCCCCCTCGTAGCGCCGGCCGAACTGGTTGCGCAGCGTCTCGGCGAGCTCGGCCGGCACGCGGTCCATCTTGTTGAAGACCATCAGGGTCGGCAGCCCGTCGGGCACCAGTTCGCCCAGCACCTCGTCCACCGCGGCGATCGGGTGCTCGGGATCGGGGTGCGAGGCGTCGACCACGTGCAGCAGCAGGTCGCTCTCGGCCACCTCCTGCAGCGTGGCCCGGAACGATTCGACCAGGTGGTGGGGCAGCCGCCGGATGAAGCCGACGGTGTCCGACAGCAGGAACTGCCGCCGCTCGTCGATCTCCACGCGCCGGGTCGTGGCGTCCAGCGTGGCGAAGAGCTTGTCCTCCACCAGGACGCCGGCCCCGGTGATCCCGTTCATCAGGGTGGACTTGCCGGCGTTGGTGTAGCCGATCAGGGAGACCGCGAACTGCTCCCGGCGCCGGCGCGTCTGCACCTCGCGCGCCTCGTCGATCGCGATCAGCTCCTTCTTGAGGTGGGCCATCCGCATCTTGACCAGGCGGCGGTCGGTCTCGAGCTGGGTCTCGCCGGGCCCGCGCGTGCCGATGCCGCCGGCCTGCCGCTCGAGGTGCGACCACAGCTTGACCAGGCGCGGCAGCTGGTACTGCAGCTGCGCCATCTCGACCTGCAGCCGGGCCTGCCGGGTGCGGGCATGCATCGCGAAGATGTCCAGGATCAGCTCGGTGCGGTCGATGACCGAGACCTTGTCCCCGGTTTCGACGGCGCTGCGGACCCGCGTCTTGCGGATCGGGGAACCATCGGGTCCGACCGGCGGCGGCGCGAACTTGTCCTTCTTCTCCTTCTTGTCCTTGCCCCCCAGCTCCTTGGTGAGGTTGCGCCCCTGGGCCGGCGACAGCTCGTTGTCGAAGACCACCAGGTTGGCCCCGGTCGCCTCGACCACGGCGCGCAGCTCCTCGAGCTTGCCCTTGCCGATGAAGGTGCGGGCCTCGGGCTTCTCCCGCTTCTGGTGGACGGTGCCGACGATCAGGCCGCCGGCGGTGTCGACCAGCAGGCCGAGCTCGTGCAGGTCGGCGGGGCCGCCGATGGCGGTGCCGTAGTGCTCGGGCAGGTCGGCCCCGACCAGCACGACGCGCTGGCGGGTGTCGGGGAGGTTGCGGTCATGGGTGGTCGCGGGGTTCTCGTTCAGGGGGGGCCTCCGGGATTCGATGCTCCAGGTCGTTCACCATCCCACAATCGTCCTGCCGGACTTCTACGTCCAGTCCCATCGGTCGCGGGGGAAGATTGAGGCTGCAGGCCGCCCCGGCATAAATATCCAATAAATAACCCATAACTAAACATATTTAGGCATCTGGATCGGTTCTTGGGTAAAATTCCCGCAGCCAGCCATGCAGCGGGCTCATGGCTTTGAAGTGTCCCTGGCAGTAATCGAGCAGCTCCCGCGAGTGCAGTTCCGCCGGCACCGGCCCGTCGTGCCGGACCCAGACGCTGTCGTGCTTGAGCAGCTCGGCCCGCGGGTGGTCCGCCGTGAACCCGGCCGGCACGCGCTTGTAGTGCTGGCCGCCCAGCTCGTACCCCTTCTTCTCGATCTTCGCCGTCAGCCTAGCCAGCGCGGCGCCCCGCGCCGGATCGGCGACCGCCGCCCGCCAGGTCGCCAGCTCCTCCTTGTCGAAGACGTACTTGCCGACGTAGAGCTGCAACCGCGGCGGCTCGAGGTGGAAGTAGAACCCGGGGCCCCACTTCTTCTGGCCCTCCCAGAAGAAGATGCCCAGGTGCGTCTTGTAGGGCGACTTGTCCTTGCTGAAGCGCACGTCGCGGTGGATGCGGAAGACCGACCCCGAGCCGTCGGTGCGGGGGTCGAACTGGATCTGTGGCGCCAGGCGGCGCAGCCGCACGCCCATCTCCACGACGAAGGCGCGCGCCGGGTCGAGCACGGACTCCTGGTAGAGCGGCTTGTGCGCCAGGAACCAATCGCGGTCGTTGTGGCGCGCCAGGTCCTCGAAGAAGCGGGCGGCAGCCGGCGGAAAACCCGTGAAATGGTACTTCTCGATCATCGCGAGCTCCCGGAAGTCAGTGTCAAACGGACCCTCTGCCTGCCCCCGTCGGGATTGCCGACCACCTCGAACCCCGCCTTGCGGAACAGCGACTGCGTCCCGGTCCAGGCGAAGGTGGGCACGTAGCGGCCCTCAGCGTCGGGCTTCGACGGGTACCCCTCGACGATCCCGACTCCGCGGCGCTTCATCGCGCGCAACGCGTGGTCGAGCAGGGCTGTGGCCACCCCCCGCCCCCGGCTGTCGCGCACGATGTAGAAGCAGGTGATCGACCAGACGCGCTCGGCGTCGTCGCACTTCA
>JAURXS010000491.1 GCA_030654305.1 bacterium
CGCCCGTCGGCCGGACGGGCCGTCCCGCCGCGAGAACCGCCGGGACCAGCGCGGCGAAGGCGGCGGCGGTGAGCGCCGTCACCGCGCCCAAGCCCAGTTCGCCGGCCGTCGCGGCCAGGGGGTACAGGGGGGTCTGCAGCCAGGCCGCCCCGCTCAGGCACCAGGGGAAGCCCAGTTCCCCGACCGTGCGCAGCGCTTCCATGGCCGTCCACAGCGGCGGCGCCAGCAGCAGCAGTCCCGTCGGGCCGAGCCGGCGGCGGACGAGCCCGGCCGACCAGCCGAACAGCAGGTAGTAGGTCGCCGCGTAGAGGATCGCCGCGATCGCGGCGGCGGGGATCAGCCAGCGCGAACTGATCGTGGCGTCGGGCCCCAGCAGGAACAGCCAGTGCAGCAGCGTGCCCTGATGGGCCACGCCGAACCACCAGCCGACGCGGGCGGGCGAGGGCGCGCGCCGCAGCGCCCCGAACAGCAGCGCCAGCGCCGGCACGATGACCCAGCCGGTGCCGCGCAGGGGCGGCATCGCGAGCGTGGCCAGCACGCCGGCGGCGAGCGCCATCTGCGTCGACGGCGCCGGCCGGCGCCGCGTCCCGGCACGCGGGACCGGGACGGCGGAGGGCGCGGCGATGCGATGGAAAAACGACATGGCGGAACCATAGCCACTCACCCCGCCGCGTGCAACAAGTCGCCCATGCCGTAGCGCCGGATCTTCTTGTAGAGGCCCTGGCGCGAGAGGCCGAGCCGGCGGGCGGCCGTCGACTTGCGCCCGTCGCAGGCGCAGATCGCCTTGCGGATGAGGTAGCGCTCCAGCAGTTCGGTCGCCTCGTCCATGGGCCGCAGCGTCGCGAGGTCGGACGGGTCGACGGAGCGGCCGGCGGCCTGGCGCAGTTCGGCCGACAGCTGGTCCAGCTCGATCACCTCCGCGCCGGGGTGCAGGGCCAGCCAGCGCTGCGCCTCGTTCTCCAGCTCGCGCACGTTGCCGGGCCAGCGGTAGGCCTGCAGGGCGGCCAGCGCGTCGGGCGCCACCGACAGGCGCGTCGGATCGGCGCCGCGGCGCTGCAGCAGGTGGGCCAGCAGGTGGGTGACGTCCTCGGGGCGGTGGCGCAGCGGCGGGATCGCGATCTGCACCACCTTCAGCCGGAAGTAGAGGTCCAGGCGGAACCGCCCCGCCGCGATCTCCCCGGCGAGGTCCTTGTGGCTGGCGGCGACGAAGCGCACGTCGACCGCGCGGCTGCGCAGCTCGCCGAGCCGCCGCAGCTTGCGCTCCTGCATCACGCGCAGGAGCTTCATCTGCAGGGCCAGCGGCATGTCGCCGATCTCGTCCAGGAAGAAGGTGCCGCCGTCGGCCGCCTCCAGCAGACCGCTCTTCTCCTTCCCCGCGCCGGTGAAGGCTCCGGCCTGGTGGCCGAACAGCTCGCTCTCGAACAGCGATTCCGGCAGCGCCGCGCAGTTGACCCCGACGAAGCCCCGCGCGCGGCGCGGTCCCAGCCGGTGCACCGCGCGCGCCAGGACCTCCTTGCCCGTCCCGCTCTCCCCGTGCAGCAGCACGTTCACGTTGCTCGCGGCCACCGCCTGCACGGCGCGGCAGCACTCGGCCATCTCGCGCGACACGCCCACCACGTCGGGGATCCCCGGCATCGCCGCCGGCCGCGGCAACGCGATCGCCACGCGTCCCGTGACCGCCGCCGGGCGCGTGCGCCCGCCGCCGGCCGGCCAGTCGAAGAGCGTCGGCTGACGCCGTGCGTCGGCGAGCGGCCCGCCGCACCCGGGCGCCGGTTCGAGGTTCCCCAGGACCGGCCCGAGGCGGGCCGCCAGCCGTCGGCTCCAGTCGCGCACCGCCTCCAGCCAGGGTTCCTCGTCGGCGCAGGTCAGGGCCAGCGCGCCGGCCGTCCCCCCGGCGCCCGGCACCGGCAGCGACTCCTGCCGCCACGCCCGCTCACCCGCGCGCCAGGTCCGAACCGTCGCTTCCCCCTCGGCGGCCGCGCGCCAGAGCAGCCCCAGCGGCGGCGCCGGCGGCTCCCGCGCCGGGTCCTCCTGCCAGCCGTGTTGGAACAACAGGGTGAGCGGCGCCTCGGCGCACTCTCCGCCCCTGACGACCCAGACCCGGCTGCCCGGCCCGCCGTGCGGGTAGGCCCGCAACTCCTCGTCCCAGAATCTGCGCATCACGTCCATGCCCCACCTCCGGCGCCGGGTGATGCAGGCGGCGATCCCGATCTCCAGCCTGTCCACACACATGTGTAATTCGTTAACGGGCAGGGCGATACGCGGGCCGGCTGAGACAGCGCCCGAATGCGCGTCCGCGACGGGCGCACCCGAGACACCGCCGGCGCCGGGATCGGTGCGGCGGCCCGCGCCCGGGAATCAGGGCGCGGCACCGAGTTGGGCTGATGGAACTGTCGTGGGACGCGGAACGGGAGGTTACAGCAGGACGTCCACCTTGCGCGGGCCCGACACCACCTCGCCGATGGGCAGCGCGCCGAGCGACGCGGGGACGGCGGGGTCGGCGTCGGCCGCCAGCACGCACACCATCCCGATGCCCATGTTGAAGACGCGGTACATCTCCGGTGTCGCGACCTCCCCCGCCCGCTGCAGGAGGCGGAACAGGGGCGGCGCGGTCCAGGCCGCGGTGTCGATGCGGCAGCACAGGCCGTCCGGGACGATGCGCGGCACGTTGTCGTAGAAGCCGCCGCCGGTGATGTGGGCCAGGCCGTGGACGGCCGGGCGGCCCAGTTCCCGCCAGAGCGCGCGCACCGGCGGCAGGTAGCTGCGGTGGACGGCCAGCAGCAGGTCGGCCGCCGTGCCGCCGCAGCCCGGCAGCGCGTCGTCCGGGGCGTAGCCCGCCGACTCGAACAGGATGCGGCGGGCCAGCGAGTAGCCGTTGGTGTGCAGCCCCGTGCTGGGCAGGCCCCAGAGGCGGTCCCCGGCGCGGATGGCTGAGCCGTCGATCAGGTCCTCCTCGCGGACGCGCCCGACGATGCAGCCGGCCAGGTCGAAGTCGCCGTCGCCGTAGACGCCGGGCATCTCCGCCGTCTCGCCGCCCAGCAAGGCGCAGCCGTTCTCGCGGCAGGCCCGGGCGAAGCCGTCGAGCACCTGCTCGAGCACGCCCTCGCGCAGCTTGCCGGTGGCGAAGTAGTCGAGGAAGAACAGGGGCTCGGCGCCCTGGACCAGGATGTCGTCGACGCAGTGGTTGACCAGGTCCTGGCCGACGGTGTCGTAGCGGCCGGTCTGCGAGGCGATCTTCACCTTCGTGCCGACGCCGTCGACGCTGGCCACCAGCAGCGGCTCGCCCGGCGCCGCGCGGTACAGGCCCCCGAAGGCGCCGATGTCGCTGCGCACGCGCTCGTCCCAGGTGGAGCGGATGGCCTGCTTGGCCCCGGCGAGCGCCCGCGCGGCGGCGTCGATGTCGACGCCGCTATCGCTGTACTTCATGGACGGGGTCTTCCTTGGTCGGGGTGGGAATCGCCCGGACCGGCGGTTCGCCGACGCGCTGGATCTGGCGGATGACCTTCTCCACCGCGGAATCGGGGATGATGTCGAACTCGCCGCGGCGGTGCAGGGCGAGCACGGTGTCGACCACCGCGGCGTTGAACTGGGTGCCCCGGTGCTTGACCAGCTCCTCGATCGCCATCTCCACGGGCAGGGCCTTGCGGTAGGAGCGGTCGCTGGTCATGGCGTCGAAAGCGTCGCAGATGTTCATGATGCTCGAGCCCAGCGTGATCTCGTCGCCCTTCAGGCCGTCGGGGTAGCCCTTGCCGTCGGGGCGCTCGTGGTGGTGGCGCACGAGGTCGACGGTCTCGGGCAGGAACTTGATCTGCTCGACGATGCGGGCGCCGATGGCCGGGTGCTCGGCCAGGGTGGCGAACTCCTCGTCGGTCAGGCGGCCGGGCTTGCAGATGATGTCGTTGGTGATGGCGATCTTGCCGATGTCGTGCAGCAGCCCGCCGTACTCCAGGACCTCGAGGTTGCGCGGCGACATGCCCATGGCGCGGCCGATGGTCACCGCGTACTGGCTGACGCGGTAGCTGTGGCCGTGGGTGTAGGGCTCGTCGGCCTCGAGCGTGGTGGCCAGCACGGCGATCGACGCCATGTGGGCTTCCTTCTGCTGCTTGTGCGCGCGGCCGAGCGAGAAGATGACCCAGATGATCGGCACGAAGATCATCAGCGTCCAGGGGCCGGCCTGCTGGAACAGCAGGATGACGATGGCGGTGAACGGCAGCTCCATCAGCCCCGCCACCGCCCCCCAGCGGATGTCGCGGTGCCAGATCTCGCGGGCGGGCAGGCCCGTGTCCAGGCTCATGATGCCCGTGACGATCAGGCTGTTGACCAGCGAGTACGTCAGCAGCGCGACGGCCAGCGGCAGCAGGAACAGCGGCGTCGTGAAGCTGCCGTGGAAGGGCAGCGCGTGGTAGATCAGACCGGCGATCCCGTCCGCGAGGGCCAGCATGGCGATGTTGAAGAACATCTTGCGGGGCGGGGACCGGCGCAGCAGCAGGCCGCGCACCAGCGAGGTGCCCGCGTCCATGGCCACGGCGACCAGCGGGCCGAAGAGCACCAGCACCGACAGGGCCAGGGTGCGCGAGGAGAGGATCTTGCCGCCGTCGCGGGCCTGGGACTCCGACAGCTTGGTGTCGGCCAGCAGCAGGATCAGGAAGTAGAAGCCCCAGCCGAGCCAGTCCTGGCTCTCGGGCCGGCGGGCCACGACGAGGTAGCCGACCAGCACGACGCTGGCCGCGAGCACGGCGGCGTAATAGAGATGGAACAGCCGGTGGCTGTCAGCGGTTCGCGCATGGCTCAAGGCGCGGGATCCTTGGCTCGGGTCAGGCCCCCTCGGGCGGAGACTCCTTACAGGATAAAAGATTCGGCTGCGGACGGGAAGTTCTTGAGAAAAATAGCGGGACCGGCGCCGGGGTGGTCAAGGAACTACCACTCCCACCGATAGAACAGCTTCAGAATGAAGTCGAGCATGATGTCACCTCCAGATGTCGGACGTTGGGGTTGCCCAATCGACAAGAGGCGGCTCCGCTCTTTTCACTCCGATCCGCTCCGCTCACTCCAAAGGCGCCGGCCCCGCAAGCGGCCGATTCCGTGGTCAGACGGAGGGTCTCCCCCCCCTTTCCCTGAAGTTCATGAGGTCCAGGCGCCGGTTCAGGGCGTCCAGGACCGCGTAGACGGCCGCCTGGTGCGACCCGTGGCGCTGCGAACAGCTGCCGAAGAACCGCTCGCTGCGGCGGCCCTCGACCAGGTCCACCGCGACCAGGGTCACCCGTTCGCCGGCCATCTCGGTCTCGCGCAGGTCCGCCAGGCTCAGGGTCGCCGCTTCGTCCAGCAGGTCGGCCAGGGCGCGCACCGTCGCGCGGCCCACCAGCAGCTGGTCGGTCCCCTGGTGGTTCGGGCCCGTCTCCTGGACCCTGGCCGCGGCCCCGCCGCGCACCAGCTCGACCGTGGCGGTCAGGGTCGCGCCGGCGATCATAACGCCGACGCCCGCGCATTCCACGCGCGGCGCGGCGGCCTCTTCGACCAGCACGGCCGGACGTACCGCGACCGGCGCCGGCACGACGTGGGGCTTCGGCACCTCGGGGATCCGCAGCGGCGGCGGGGCTGCCGGTTCGGCGACGGGTGTGGGCGCGATCGCGGCCTCGGTCGGCGCGGCGGGCGCGGGCGCGGGCGTCGCCGGTGCGGCCTCCTCGGGCTCGATGATCTGCACGACGCCGATCTTCTTGTAGTACACGTCCAGATCCAGCCGGGCCTTCAACAGGCTCTCGACGTCGCGCACCACGTGGCGCGGCTCGCGGTCGGCCGTCGCGATGACGTGGATGCCGGCGACCTTGCCCAGCTCGTCGATGTCGATCTTGCACTGGCGGATGCCCTGGATCTGGCAGATCCAACGCTCCGCGTCCTTGACCCAGCCGAGATCGTCGTTGCGGGGTTCTTCCAAGGTGGGACCCTCCATCTCGTCCATGAGCCCGCAGCCGGGCGATCCGTCCGCGGAATCCTAACAGAAGCCTCCGGTCGGCTCAAGACACGATCTCACTCGACATAAAAAAAAAGGCCTAGAGGTGTGTCGGGCGCGATCGGGGCGTACCGGTAAGCGTCCGGCTCAAGGGGTCATCATGGCGGACAGCGTCGCCAGCCGCCGCGCGTACTCCGCCTCGTCCAGCGCCAGCACCCCGTCCACGCTGAAGGCCTCCGGGCAGGCGGAAGCCACCGCCGTGCCGGCGAGCATGGCCTGGCGGAACACGGGGTCGCCGTCGTCCCGCGTCGCGCCCGACGCGGCCAGGTGCCCCACGAAGCCGCCGGCGAAGCAGTCCCCCGCGCCGGTCGGGTCGACGACCTCGGGCAGCAGCAGCGCCGGCACCGACAGCAGGGAGTCGCGGCCGAAGAGCAGCGCGCCGTGCTCGCCCTTCTTGATCACGACCCGCTCGGGTCCCAGCTCCCGGATCGCCGCCGCCGCCGCCGCGAGGCTGCGCCGGCCGCTCAGCAGGCGGGCCTCGCCGTCGTTCAGCAGCACGACGTCGACGCGGGCCAGGACCTCCTGCAGCTCGCGGCGCGTCGTCTTGATCCAGAGGTTCATGGTGTCCAGCACGACCAGGCGCGGCGCGACCATCAGGTCCAGCACGTCCGCCTGCAGCGACGGGTGGATGTTGGCGAGGAAGAGGTAGGGCGTCTCCCGCCAGCCCGCCGGCAGCTCCGGCGCGAAGTCCTGGAACACGCCCAACTCGGTGGCCAGGGTGTCGCGCTCGATCAGGTCCTCGTGGTAGCGCCCCGACCAGTGGAAGGTGGGGCCCTCGCGGCGGACGATGCCGGCGGTGTCGACGCCGCGGGCGGCCAGCAGCGCCAGGTCGGCGGCGCGGAAGTCGTCGCCGACGACGCCCACGGCGCGCACCGGCGCGAAGCGCGCCGCGGCCAGCGAGAAGAAGCTGGCGCTGCCGCCGAGCTGGCGCTGCCGGCGTTCGCGGGGCGTCTCGACCGTGTCGTAGGCGACGGAACCGACCACCAGGATGCTCATCTCACTCCTTGTCGCCCATCTGCTCCGGCGCCTCGACCCCGATCAGGTCCAGCACGTCCCGCAGGACCTTGCGCGTGGCTAGGCAGAGCTGCAAGCGGGCGCGCGTGACGTCGCGGTCCTCGCCCACGATGACGCACTGGTGGTAGAACTGGTGGAAGCAGCCGGCCAGGTCGGCGGCGTACCCCGTCAGCCGGTGCGGCTCGCGGCTCTCCGCGGCGCCCAGGATCACCTCGGGCAGCCGGACGATCTCGCGCATGAGGTTCCACTCGGCGTCGTGCTGCAGCCCGGCCAAGTCGGCGGCGACCGGCTCCTGGAGCGGCCAGCCCGCCGCCTCGGCCTTGCGCAGCACCGCGCAGATGCGGGCGTGCGCGTACTTGACGTAGTAGACCGGGTTCTCGTTGGACTGCTCGCGCGCCAGGTCCAGGTCGAAATCCAGGTGCGAGTTGGGGCGCCGGGTCAGGAAGATGTACTTGGCGACGTCCGCGCCGACGTCGTCGCCGAGGGCGTCCATGGTCACGAACTGCCCCTCGCGCTTGGACATGTCGATGGGGCGGCCGTTCTCCACGAAGTTGACCTGCTGGAGGATCTGCACCTCGAGCCAGCCGTCGGGGACGCCGAGCGCCCGCATGGCCCCCTGCATGCGCGGGATGTGGCCGTGGTGGTCCGGCCCCAGGAAGTCGATGGCGTGCTCGAAGCCGCGCTGGAACTTGTGGAAGTGGTAGGCCACGTCCGCCAGGAAGTAGGTGGGCTCGCCCCCGCTGCGCACCACGACGCGGTCCTTCTCGTCGCCGTAGTCCGTGGAGCGGAACCAGAGCGCCCCCTCCTGCTCGTAGACGGAGCCGGACTTGCGCAGCTGCTCCAGCGCGCGCTCGACGCGGCCCGTCTCGTGCAGCTCCGACTCGAAGTACCAGGTGTTGAAGCGCAGCCCGAAGCGCCGGCAGGTCTGGCGTTGCCAGGTCAGGATCTTCATCAGGGCGTACTTCGAGAAGCGCCGGGCCGATTCGTCGGGCGGCAGCTCCAACCAGGCGCGGGCGTCGCCTTCGGGCGCGGTGACGCGCTGGAAGCTCTCGTCGTTGAAGACGCCGGCCTGGCTCTGGATCGCCGCGCTGTCGAGGTCCAGCAGCTCCTCGGCCATCTTCGCCACGTACTGCCCCTTGTAGCCGTCCTCGGGGAACGCCTCCGGCCGCCCGGTCAGCTCGGAGAAACGCGCGCGCAGGGAGCGGCCGAGCAGGTGGACCTGGCGGCCCGCGTCGTTCACGTAGTATTCCGCGTGGGCGTCGTAGCCGATGGCGTTGAGCAGCCGCACCAGGGTGTTGCCGAAGGCGCCGGCCCGCGCCGAGACCACGTTCAGGGGGCCCGTCGGGTTGGCGCTGATGAACTCGACGTTGATGCGGCGGCCGCCGCCGACGCGGATGTCCTGGATCGCGCCCTCGCCGCGCCACAGGTCCAGCAGGCGGGCGACCTGGTGCGGGCGGCCGATGCGGAAGTTGATGAAGCCCGGCCCGGCGATCTCCACCGAAGCCACGACGTCCCGGTCGAACTGCAGCTTGGCGGCCAGCTCCCCGGCCAGGTCGCGCGGCTTGCGGCCGAGCCGCTTCGCGGTGGTCATGGCCACGTTGGTGCTCAGGTCCCCGTGCGCCGGATCGCGCGGCTTCTCGAGCTCGACCGCGGCGTCCTCGTCGAAGAAGCCGTACTCCTCGAGCCGGCGCTGCAGTTCCGCCCTGATGACGTCCTGGATGGTCACGATCCGTCTCCCGTCTGCTGCGGCGTCCCGTCGCGTCCCGCGAGGCGGACCAGCTGGAGATCCGGCCGCCGCTCGCGCACGTCCGGCCGCGAGAAGTAGTCCACGCCCACCTCGAGGCGGGGCGCGTCGTTCCAGAGCCGTTCGAGCGAGTAGTACTGGCGGGCGCGCGGCTGCAGCACGTGGACCACGACATCGAAGAAATCCAGCAGCACCCAGTAGTTGCGGTCGCGCCCCTCCGCGTGCAGGAGCTTCTGGCCGTCGGCCGCCGCCGCCTCGACCACCCCGCGCGCGACGGCGTCGACCTGCTGGTCGCCGCCGCCGGTGGCGAGCACGAAGTAGTCGGCCACGTCGGAGCGGCCCGCGAGGTCCAACACCAGCACGTCCTCCCCCTTCTTGACCAGGGCGGCGTGGGCGGCGGTCTCGGCCAGGCGGAAGGCGGGGCCGTCCGCGAAGGGCGCGGTCTGCTTGACGGTCTTGCTCATGTTCTTCCCGGTGCTGGTGCGGCGTCAGCTGAGACGGCGCAGGACATAATCGACCGACACCACGAGGAGGTCCCGCTGGACCCCCGTGGCGACGGCGGTGATCGCGGTCTTGGCCCGGTCCCCGTACTCCTTGGCCTTGCCGCGGGCGTATTCGGTGCCGCCGTGCTCCACGACGAAGTCCTTGACCTCGGTCCAGGCCTCGGCGCGCGCCGCGCCCCGGAGACCCGACACGCGGCCGAGCAGGCGCTCCCGCCGCTCGGCGGGCGCATCGCGCAGCGCGGCGATCAGGGGCAGGGTGATGCGGCCCTCTTCCCAGTCCTGGCCGGTGGGCTTGCCCAGGCGGCGCTCGTCGCCGAGGAAGTCGAAGATGTCGTCGGTGATCTGGAACACGAAGCCGATCATGCGACCGAACTCGCCGTAGGCCTCGACGTGCCGCGAGGCGGCGGGGTTGAAGCCCGCCCCGATCGCGCAGGCGGACTCGATCAGGGACGCCGTCTTGCGCAGGATGATGTCGTGGTAGCGCTCCTCGGTGAGCGCGAGGTCGTGCCGGGTCTCGATCTGCATCATCTCGGCCTGGCTCATCTTCAGCGTGGTCGCAGCCAGCAGGCGCAGGGCCTCGTGCAGGCCGGCGCCGCTGAGGCAGTCCAGCGCCTTGCTGTAGAGGTAGTCCCCCATGACCAGGGCCGTCGCCGGGCCCCAGGCCTGGTTCACCGAGGGCAGGCCGCGGCGCGTCAGCGCCTCGTCGATGAAGTCGTCGTGCAGCAGGGTCGCGGTGTGGATCATCTCGACGCAGGCCGCGCAGAGCACCGCCTCGGGCGGCGTCGGGGCGTCGTGCTTGGCGGTCAGCAGCAGCAGGGTGGGGCGGAAGCGCTTGCTGCGCCCCTGCTTGACGTGGGCGCAGACTTCCTCGATCAGGGGCGTCTCGCCGCGCACGAGGCCGTCGTAGGCGTCGTCGAAGCGGGACAGCTCGTCCCCGATGATCTTCTGCAGGGCCCAGAGCTGGACCCTTTCCTGGTCGAGCAGCGACATGCATCCCCTTCGGTGGCGGTCGGTTCCCGGGGCGGCGGCCCGCCCCCGGGCGGGACCGGGCCCCTACCTTATGTCATCCGGCGTCCTCTGGCAACCGCCCGCCGTCCGGCCCGCCCCGCCGGCGGCTCCGCTCCAGGAGCAGCGCCGTCCCGACCGAGAGGAGGTAGAGGGCCATGACCGGCACGGCCATCAGCAGCTGGCTCATGACGTCCGGCGGCGTGAGGACCGCCGAGACGACGACGACGATGACCGCGGCGTACCGCCAGCCGGCCAGCAGGGTCCGCGCGCTGACCAGCCCCACCGCGCTGAGCAGCACCACGACGATCGGCAGTTCGAAGGCCAGTCCGAAGGCGAGGCAGGTCTGGGCCACGAAGTTGAAATAGGCGCCGACGCTGATGAGGGGCCGCATCGTCTCGGTGGCGTAGCTCAGCATGAACTGCACGACCAGCGGGATCATCACGCAGAAGGCGAAGACCGTGCCGGCGTAGAACATCGCCACCGAGGCGAGCAGCATCGGCGTCACCAGCCGCCGCTCCCGGGGGTACAGGCCGGGCGCGACGAAGCGGTAGACGCGCAGCAGCACGAAGGGCAGGACCACGAAGAGCCCGGCGAGGCCCGCCACCTTCATCCTGGTCATGAAGGCTTCCATCGGCTGGCTGAAGTAGACCTGCTGGCCGGCCGCCGTCATCGGCGCCACGATCAGGTCCAGCAGCCGCTGCGACACGAACCAGCCGCCGACC
>JAURXS010000492.1 GCA_030654305.1 bacterium
AAGCCGAGGTTCTCCGGGTTCAGCACGGCGCGGATCTCGCCGCGCTCGTGCAGGTTCCGCAACCACGCCGCCGAACCGTCGGTCGAGCCGTTGTCCACCACGACGATCTCGACTCCCGCCGGCGCGTGGCGTCGCAGCGCGTCGAGACAGGCCTCGGTCAGCTCGCGCTTGTTGAACACGGGAATGACGATCGAGACGCGATTGGCGTGCAGGCCGGTCATCTCTGCCTCCGGGATCGGGATGCTCCGTCGGAACCTGATGGATTCCAGAGAGCAAATCCCCGGCCAGCCCCACGGTCGCCCACCATTCCTGGCATGAAGTCAACGTGTTGAATAATATCGAGATATGGCCGAGGCCCTGCGGCGGCACCGCCGCTTTCAGTCGCCCACCGCCAGGGATCTGGCCACGACCTGGCCCGAATCGCCCCGGCCGGCAAAAGTCGAGCCCCCCGGTCACACGAGGTGACCGGAGGGCGTCCGACGTCAGCGGGATGTCGATCGATCGCTACCTGTCCCGCGGGAAAGCGGGGGCCCCAGGCAGCGCCGGCCGATCCTTCATCGCCGCCAGCACCTCCTGCACCGCCCGTTCGAGCTGCGGGTCGCGACCGCGGTTGACGTCCTCGGGCAGGTTCTCGACCACGATGTCGGGATCGACGCCGTGGTTCTCGACGTCCCACTCGCCCTCGAGGTTGAACAGGCCGAACTCGGGGAAGGTCACCAGCCCGCCGTCCATCAGCTGGATCCGGCTGCTGATGCCGATCAGGCCGCCCCAGGTGCGGGTGCCGACGACCTTGCCCAGCCCGTACTTCTTGAAGTAGTAGGGCAGGGCGTCGCCGCCCGAGCCGGCGTGCGAGTTGCTGACCATGACCAGCGGCCCGTGGAAGGCCGTGCCCGGCGTGCGCCAGTCCTGGCCGTAGCGGGGCTTCCAGAGATTCAGGAAGTCCTGGCCCAGGATGTTCAGCAGGAAGTCGGGGATGAAGCCGCCGCTGTTGAAGCGCTCGTCGATGATCAGGCCCTCCTGGCGCACCTGCGGGTAGTAGGCCTGGGCGAAGGCCTGCACGCCGTCGACCGCGGTGTCGGGCAGGTGGAGGTAGCCGACCTTGCCGCCCGACAGCTCGGCCACCTTGCGGCGGTTGCCCTCGACCCAGCGGACGTAGCGCAGCCCGGTCTCCGAGGCGATCGGCAGGACGGCGACTTCGCGCTTCTCGCCGTCGGGCTTGTCAGCCACGGTCAGGACGGTGCGGACGTCGACCCTGTTCTCGAACAGGGAGTAGGGGTTCGTCGGGGCCTGCAGCGGCTTGCCGTCCACGGCCAGCAGGTAATCGCCTTCGCGCACGTCGATGCCCGGTCCGAACAGGGGCGTGCGCTGGTCCTCGTTCCAGTCGCGCTCGGTCAGGATGTTCACCAGCCGGTAGCGGCCCGAGCCGGCGTCGAGCCGGAGGTCGGCGCCCAGCAGGCCGACGCCCACCGCCTTGGCCTTCGGCGCTTCGTCGCTGCCGTTGACGTAGGCGTGGCCGGCGCCCAGCTCGCCGATCAGCTCGCCCAGGATGTAGTCCAGGTCGCGGCGGTCGGTCACGTAGGGGACCAGCTGGCCGTAGCGCTCGTGCATGCGGTCCCAGTCGACGCCGTGCATGCCCGGGTCGTAGAAGAAGTCGCTCTCCAGGCGCCAGGCGTCGTGGAACATCTGCCGCCACTCGGCGCGGGGGTCGCTGCGGGCCTTCATCTCCGCGACGCGCAGCGGCTTCTCGGCCGGCTTCTGGTCGGCGGCCGCGGCGACGATGCCGTAGGTCTTGCCTTCCCGGTAGAGGAGCTTCGCGCCCTTGGCGTCCAGCTCGAACCCGTCGGCCTTGGCGAGCACGGTCTCGGCCTCGCGCTTCTCGAGGTCGAAGACCATGATCTGGTTGTCGTCGCCGTCCGGCCCGGCCTTCAGGTAGAACAGCTTGCCCTCGGCCGCGGCCAGGTTCCGGTAGTTGCCGGGCGGTACGTCCAGGCCGACGATGCGGTTGCCGATGCCCTCGAGGTCGATGACCGTGGGCTCGACCTTCGCCTTGTCGCCGTCCTTCCCTTCGCCGTCCTTCTTCTCTTGGTCGTTCTTCTTCTCTTGGTCGTCCTTCTTGCCGTCTTCGGCCTTGTCTTCGTCCTTCCCGTCCTCCTCGCCCTCGACGGCGACCTCGTCGCTCTCGGGCGGGAAGGGGTGCGGCGCGTCGGCCTGCAGGGTCGTCAGGTACAGGCAGGTCGTCTCGTTCCAGTGGGGGACCTGGTCGTAGGGGCCGAAGCGGGGCTGGAAGCTGCGCTCCGAGGCGAAGTACAGGTACTTCCCGTCGGGGGAGAACGTGGGCGACGTGTCGTCGGTCATCGAGGTGGTGACGCGGGTCCGCGTGCCCTTCTCGGTGTCGAAGAGGAAGATCGAGGAGAAGTCGTTGTCCTCGGCCTCGGCGAAGGCCACCCAGCGGCTGTCCGGGCTCCACTGCGCGTCGAAGCTGCGCTCGGTGGGGCTGCGGCCGATGTCGTGCTGCTCGCCGCTGTCGGCGTCGACCCAGCGCAGCATCATGGCGGCGTCGTAGGTCAGGAGCTTGCGGCTGTCGGGCGACCAGTTCAGCCCGACGTAGTAGGTGCCGCTGCCCGAGGTCAGCCGGCGCTCCTCGCCGCTGCCGTCGCCGCGGCGCAGGGTCAGTTCGTACTCGCCGTCGGCGTCGCCGAAGTAGGCGATCCACTTGCCGTCCGGCGACCAAGCGGGCAGGATCTCGTTCACCGCGGGGGTGCCGGTGAGGTTGCGCACGTCGCCCTTCTCCGCCGGGACGGTGAAGATCTCGCCGCGGGCCGAGAAGACGGCCCGCTGCGCGTCGGGTCCGAGGCCGGAGCCGGTGATGCGGCCCGACGCCTCCACGAAGGCCGGCCGCGTGCGGAAGAAGTCGTCGCGCACGGCCACGGTCACCTGGCGCGACTTCCCGGTCGCGAGGTCCAGCACGTGCAGCCAGCCGCCGTTCTCGTAGACGATGGCGTCGTCGCCGAGGCTCGGTTCCTTGACGTCGTACTCGGGGTGGTCGGTCACCTGCCGGAAGCCTCCGCCCACGGTGTCGTAGGCCCAGATCTGGAGGCGGCCGGTGCGGTCGCTGGTGAAGTAGATCGTGTCGCCGTGCCACATCGGGTAGTTCTCGGCGCCGGGCCAGTCGGTGATCCGGGTCGTGGTGTTCTTGTCGAAATCGTGGATCCAGATGTCCTGGGCCATGCCGCCCTGGTAGCGCTTCCAGGTGCGGCCCTCCGAGGTGATGCGGTTGTAGGCGAGGCGGCGGCCGTCCGGCGACCAGCTCGACAGGCCGCCCTCGGGCAGGGGCAGCATCTCCGGCAGGCCGCCCGCGAGCGGCACCGTCCAGAGCTGCTGCTCGCGCATCGTGAAGCTGGTGCGCGAACTCTGGAAGCGCACCGCCTTGCCGTCGGGCTGCCAGTCGATGAGCCGGTCGCCCAGCGGGTGCCAGGTGAGGCGCCGGGGCTCGCCGCCGGCGGCGGGGATCACGTAGACGTCCCGATTGCCGTCGTAGTCGCCCGAGAACGCGATCCACTTCCCGTCCGGGGAGAACTTGGGCTGCGACTCGAAGCCGACGTGGGTGGTGAGACGGCGGGCCTCGCCGCCCGCGGCCGGGACCGTCCAGATGTCGCCGCCCTGGACGAACACGATGGTGCCGCCGTGGAGGTCGGGGTTGCGCAGCAGGCGCATGTCCTGCGCGTCGAATTCGGCGGCGGCGGCGGGCAGCCCCGCTGCGAGCAGGATCAGGACGGCCAGGGGCCAGGAACGCATGCTCATGATCACTCCTCGGGGATCCGGATCGGGGGATTCATCGGGACGGCACAACCATGTTTGAACGACGAAGCGGGCGGATTGTTGCACAATCCGCCCGCGCGCAGAAGTCTCGATCCGGCCGGGATCAGCGCTTGAAAACCCGGTCCCAGAAGCTGCCCTTGATCACGGCGGCGGACAGGGCGATGGGCACCTCGCCCAGCGGCTTGCCGTCCAGCTCCGCGACGGCCTTGCCGACCACGGCGCCGGCGGCCGCGGGGGCCTCGATGCGGTCCGGCAGCTCGTAGCGCAGGGTCACGTCGCCGGCCCGGGCCTTGCGGACGCCGACCTCCAGGGGCTGCGTGAAGACCAGCCCGGCGGTCTTGAGCTTGCCGCCCTTGACCGGGATCTGGCGGGGGCAGGAGTCGCCCGCGGCCGGCACCAGTTTCACCGGGGAATACTCCGTGAAGGCGCGGGCCAGCAGGCGGCTGGTCTCGCTGCCGCGGGAGGCGTTGGTCTTGGCGCCCATCACCACCGAGATCAGGCGCACGCCCTTCTGGGTGGCGGCCGCGGTGAGGCAGAAGCCGGCCTCGACGGTGTAGCCGGTCTTGATGCCCTCCAGGCCGCGCAGCTTGCCGACCAGGGGGTTGGGGTTGCGCAGCATGAACTGGCCGTTGCGGAAGGGCACCTGGTCCATCACGGCCCAGGACAGCGATTCCGGGTGGCGGCAGATCTCGCGCCCCAGCAGGGCCATGTCGTGGGCCGAGGAGAGGTCGCTCGACTGGCCGCGGGCCGGCGGCAGGCCGTGCACGCTGTGGAACACGGTGTCGCGCATGCCGAGCTCGCGGGCGCGGGCGTTCATCAGCACGACGAAGGCGTCGTCGGTGCCGGCGACGTGCTCGGCCAGGGCCACGCCGGCGTCGTTGCCCGAGTGGATCGCCAGGGCCATCAGCAGGTCGCGGACCGTGAAGACCTCGCCCTCCTTCAGGTAGACCTGCGAACCGCCGATGCGGCTGGCCCGCGCGGACACCGTCACCATGTCGTCGAGCGTCAGCTCGCCGCGCGCGGCGTGCTCGAGCACCACCAGCTCGGTCATCATCTTGACCATCGAGGCCGGGGCGAGGCGGGCGTGCTCGTTCTCGGCGAACAGGATCTCGCCGCTGCGCTCCTCCATGACGATGGCGGAGGAGTAGGCGCCGGACAGGGCGGCGGCGGCGGTGGGGAGCAGGCACGAGACGATCAGCAGGGCGGCGGTCCGGGCGTCCATCCGTGGCATGTCGGTCCTCGCGAGTCGGGGGTGTGGGGTCGGGGCGCCCGTCCGTGGGCCCCGCGCGCAAGTTATCCGGATGCCGACGCGGATGTCAAGGAGCCGCGGCCGGATGCGGTGAACTTCTTCCCACCGGGCCCGTAAAGAGCCTGTCGCGTTGCGTTCTTGCGTTCGCCGCCGGATTGGGCTGGAATGCGACATGGTCCCGGACGGGTCCGGCAAGGCGAGGGAGCGGTCATGCGGTTCGGCTGGTACATCGCGGCGGCGCTGGCGGCGGTTCTCGCCGCGGGCTGCGGGCACGCGCCGGCGCCGCCCCTGCGCTACGACGACGCCTGGCGCTGCGAGGCGCCCGCCGATTCCCTGGGCTACGAGGCTGTCCGCGCCCTGTCGCCGGCCGCCCGCGAACACCGGCGCGCGTCGGCCGCGTCCTGGCGGCGGCTCGCCGCGGCGACCCGCGACGACGCCGAACGGCTGCGCGCCCTGGTGACGGCGGTCGCGCTCGCCCCCGACGTGCCCGACCACGGCTTCGCCCTGGCCG
>JAURXS010000493.1 GCA_030654305.1 bacterium
CGCAGCGCGTCGGGCGTCGCGACTTCCGCGGGGAGCGAGGGAGCCTCGGCCCGGGGGGTCGTCGCGGCCGCGGCGACGGGCCCTTCGTCGTAGTACCAGGCGGTCCCGTCCTGCTGCTGCTGGACGAGGTAGCGGGCCAGGTCGGCGGCCAGGCGCTCGGGGCTGTCCTGCGTCATGCGTCGCTCCCGGCGGGGCTCAGCAGCGGCACGAGCCGCCGCAGCAGTTCGGCGGCGAGCTCACGCTTGTCCAGCGGTCCGATCGTCTCGCTGCCGCCGTCGGCGTTGATCAGCGTGACGCGATGCAGCCCTTCGCCGAAGGTGCCGTCGGCGATCGGGTCGTTGGCGATCACGGCGTCCATGCCCTTGGCGTGCAGCTTGGCCCTGGCGCGCTCGAGCAGGTTCTCGGTCTCGAGCGCGAAGCCGACGACCTTCAGGCCGGCGGGCCGTTCGACGTGGACGATGTCGGCCAGGATGTCGGTCGTGCGGGTCATGTTCACGCACCAGGACGTGCCGAGCGATTCCTTCTTCAGCTTGCCGCGGCCCACGCTCTCGGGCGTGAAGTCGGCGACGGCCGCGGCCATGATCAGGGCGTCGGCGCGCGGCAGGTGCGCGCGCACCGCGGCGGCCATCTGGGCGGCCGTCTCCACCGGCACCACGACCCCGATCCCGCGCGGGGGCGGCGACGGCACCGGACCGTGGATCAGGGTCACCTCGGCGCCCAGCCCGGCGGCCTGCCGCGCCAGCGCGAAGCCCATCGCCCCGGTCGAGCGGTTGCCGACGAAGCGCACCGCGTCGAGCGGCTCGCGCGTGGGACCGGCCGTCACCAGCAGGCGGCAGCCGGCGAGCGGCGACGCCGGCGCGCCGTCGGGTCGGGACGGCAGGGCGTCGTCCAGCTCGCAGATCCGCGCGAAGATCTCCTCGGGTTCGGCCATCCGCCCCTCGGCGACCGTGCCGCAGGCCAGCCAGCCGCGGCCGGGATCCACGACGTGGGCCCCCCGCCCGCGCAGCGTGGCGAGGTTGGCCTGCACGGCGGGGTGGCGCCACATGGCGTCGTTCATCGCCGGGGCCAGGACCAGGTCGCGCTCGCAGGCCAGCAGCAGGGTGGTCACGATGTCGTCGGCGATGCCGCCGGCGGCCTTGCCCAGCAGGTTGGCCGTGGCCGGGGCGACCACCGCGATGTCGGCCCAGCGGGCCAGCTCCACGTGGTCCAGCGGGTCGGTGTCGCCCTCGCCCCACAGGTCGGTGGCGACGCCGTGGCCGGTGAGCGCGCGGAACGTGGTCGGGCCCACGAAACGCTGCGCCGCGCCGGTCATGGCCACGCGCACGGAAAAGCCCGCCTGCACGAGCAGGCGGGCCAACAGGCAGCTCTTGTAGGCGGCGATGCCGCCGGTCACCAGCAGCAGGACGCGCGACCGGGTCATGGCCTACTCCTGTCCGCTCTCCCGCTCCTTGAGGGCGGCGGCAGCGCGCTCACGCTTGTCGTAGTAGAGGATCTTGCCGTCGATCAGGCGCTGGACCGCGATGGTCGTCAGCTTGCCGGGCAGGTTCGCGCTCACCGCGCGGGCCCGGTCGTTCAGACGGCGCGCCTCGAGGGCGACGATCCTGATGGCTTCGAACTTGTTCGGGATCCTGTTGGTGACATCCTTGCGCTGGATGTAGGTCATCGGACACCTCGGTGGAAGATCCATGTCGACGGGGACCGGGGGCGCTGCAACCGCCGGCGGAGCGCGAACGGAGCAATGTAACCCCGTTCCGGGCCGGCATCAACAAATATTCTCCAACTCACTGTCCGACAGGCGGTTCCAGCGTCGGCACCAGCGGCGGCTCCCGGAAGCGCTCACGCCGGCACTGCTCGGCGGTCAGGATCGCCGACATGCGCCGCAGGGCTTCGGTGAGGTCGGCGTTCACGATCCAGTAGCGGTAGTGGGACGCGTAGCCCACTTCCCAGCGGGCGTTGCGCAGGCGGGTGGCGATGACCTCGGGCCCGTCGGTGGCCCGGGAGCGCAGGCGCGCCTCCAGAGCGTCCCAGGAGGGCGGGAACACGAACACCGAAACGAGATCGTCTCCGTACAGGTCGATCACGTTCTTGCCGCCCTGGACGTCCAGGTCGAGCAGGGGCACCTCGCCGCGGTCGATCATGGCCTGGATGTGGTCGCGGCGGGTGCCGTAGCGGCGGTCGTGCACGTGCGCCCACTCCACGAAGGCGCCGGCGGCGACGAGCAGGTCGAACTCGGCGTCGTCGACGTAGTGGTAGTCGACGCCCTCCCGCTCCCCGGAGCGGATCGGGCGCGTGGTGGTCGACACCGAGAAGCGCACGCGCGGGTCCTCGGCGAGCAGGGCCCGCACGAAGGTGGTCTTGCCCGCGCCGCTCGGGCCGCTGATCAGCAGGATCATCGCCGGGTCACTCCAGGTTCTGGACCTGTTCGCGCAGGGTCTCGATCTCTTCCTTCATGGCGATCACCGCGCGCGTGATCTCGAGGTTCTGGGTCTTGGAACCCATGGTGTTGACCTCGCGGTGCATCTCCTGGAACAGGAAGTTCAGGCGCTTGGCCACCTGGCCGCCCTCGGCCAGGGCCTCGCGCACCTGCTCGAGGTGGCTGGCGAGGCGCTCGCACTCCTCGTTGATGTTGCCCTTGTCCACGAGGATCGCCGCCTCCTGGGCCAGGCGCTGCGGGTCGATGGCGTCGCCCAGCAGCTGGGCCAGCCGCTCGCGCAGCCGGTTCTGCGCCTCCTCGAGGGCGCCGGGCACCAGGGCGCCCACCGTGCCGAGGTGGCGGTCGATGGCCACGGTCCGCGCGCGCATCTCGGCGGCGGTCTCGTCGCCCTCCTTGCGCTTCATCGCCTCGAGACCGGCGATGGCCAGGTCGAGGGCGGCCGTCACGGCCGCCTGCAGGGCCTCGCGGTCGTCCTCCGGCTGGCCTCCGTCGAACAGGCCGGGCAGGGCCAGCAGGTGCTCGAGCCGGATCTCCGGCCGGGGCAGACCGCGGGCGGCGACGGCGTCGGCCATGGCGTTCAGGGCGGACAGCCCGGCCTCGACGCGCGCTGGCTGCAGGGCGGAAACGGTCGCCGCAGTCCCACGCTCCAGCGTCAGGGTGCAGCTGACGCGGCCGCGCGCGACGCGGTTCTTCAGGACCTCGCGGATGTCGAGCTCGCAGAAGGCCAGGGCCGACG
>JAURXS010000494.1 GCA_030654305.1 bacterium
TTCTTCCGCTACAACGAGGTCAAGGCGGAGTACATGGGCACCATGGAGGTGCCGATCTACGGCGTCATCAAGCGCACGCACGACGTCGAGTCCACGCTGCACGACATGTACATCGGCGCCCTCGCCGAGGAGGGGCTCGTCGGCGTGAGCCTGCTGGTGGCGATCTGGACGCAGATGTTCAGGATCTTCCGCCGCAAGTGGGTCCTCCGAAAACAGGGGGACCGATTCGCGCTCTACGCCATGCCGGTGCTCGCCGGCACGATCACGGGCTACTTCGCCGGCGGCATCGCCTTCGACTACCGGTTCTTCGCCGCCATGGGTTCGCTGCTCTTCTTCTCGGTGGGCCTGATCGCCGGCTACGCGCCCGACGGCCTGACCGACAACATCGAGGAGGCGCCCCCCCCGCCCGCATCCACGGCCCTCGGGCCGCGGGTCAGGCTCGCCCGCCGGATCTGAATCGTCGTTGCCGGGGGAGGGCCCATCGGCTACCTTCTGGCCGGACGCGGAGGGTCCCGCGGACCCTCCCCAAGGCGCGCCCTCCGGACGGCAGGTCCGGATTCCAGCGAGGTTCCATGTACCACGACCATTTCGGCCTCTACACCGCGCCGTTCTCGCTGAGCCCCCACCTGCACTTCGTGTTCAGGTCGACGGCCTTCGAGGAGACGATGGCCCATCTGGTCTACGGCCTGGAGGGCGGCGAGGACCTCATCCTGATCACGGGTGAGATCGGCACCGGCAAGACCCTGGCCCTGCACAACCTCATCAAGCACGTCTCCCGCTCCTACCGCGTGGCCCTGGTCAACGTCACCCAGATCGACTTCCGCGAGCTGCTGAAGCTGCTGCTCGCCGAGCTGAACGTGTCGATGCCGGCGGCCGCCGACCGGGCCGACCTGCTCTCGGCGCTCAAGGCCGAGATGGTCGCCACGCACCGCCAGGGCCAGCGCGTGCTGCTGATCGTGGACGAGGCCCAGAACCTGTCCGCCGAGACGCTCGAGGGCGTGCGCCTGCTGACCAACATGGGCCCCCCCGGCGAGCAGGTGCTGCAGGTGGTCCTGTCCGGCCAGCCCGGCCTGCGCGGCCAGATCGACGACCCCGGCCTCGCCCAGGTGCGCCAGCGCATCCGCGTGCACTACCACCTCGAACCCATGAACCGCCGCGAGGTCGAGGAGTACATCGAGCACCGGCTGAAGGTCGCCGGCTGCGAGCGCAAGCTCTTCCGGCGCGAGGCCGTCGAACGCATCCACGAGCAGAGCGGCGGCATCCCGCGCCTGGTCAACGTGCTGGCCGACCGCGCCCTGCTGGCGGCCTACGTCGACGGCGCCGACGAGGTGCGGGGCAACCACGTCGAGGCGGACCAGAACCTGTCCCGCTCGCCGTCGCAGGAAACCTCGGACGCCGCCCGCGCCGCCCGCGGCGCCGAGCGCGTCACGCCCCCCGCGCCGGAACCCGCACCGATGCCCCGGACGGCACCGCCGCCACC
>JAURXS010000495.1 GCA_030654305.1 bacterium
CCGCGAGCGATCTCGTTGGCCACCGGTTCGTCGGCCTCGGCGTGGCTGATGAAGACGTCCGTCAATGAACACCCCCGTGAGAACGCCCGTCAGGCATCCATGTCCGCCCACTTCCGCGCCGCCCGCGCAAAAAACACCAGCGCCACGATCGCCGCCACCCCGATCCCAGCGAACGGCAGCAACACCATGTACTGGGGATTGTAGGTCCGCCACAGCAGGTCCGTCGCCGCGGCGGGGTCCAGCCCGGTGACCTCCTGCAGCCGTGCGAAGGCCCCGGTGCGCTCGACCCCGGCCGCCGCGTCGAGCGTGCCCAGCTTGCCGTCCCACGCCCGCCCCCCGCCGAAGTGCTCCACCAGGTACTTCTGCGCCAGCACCGCCTTCTCGCCGAAGTTCCCGTAGAAGTAGCCCTGCAGCTTCGAGCCGATCAGGCCGCCCACGCCCACCGGTATGTTCACGAACCCCAGGTACAGGCCCTTCTTGTCCGGGGGCGCGATCAGCGCCAGGTACTCGTTCTTCTTGGGGCCGGTCAGCATCTCGCCGAAGGAGAAGCCGACGACGCCCAGCAGGAACACCCAGCCCAGGTTGGTCAGGCCCGCGACCAGGACGCCGGCGGTCGCCATCCCCATGCCCAGGACCATCGACTCCAGCGTGCGCATCTTGCGCACCAGCCACGAGACCGGGATCATCAGCAGCACGATCAGCAGCGCGTTCAGATTCAGCAGGATCTCCTGCGGCACCTGCCAGCCGCGGTCGGTCTGGATGGCCCAGCTGTCGGGGAAGAAGGACGAGCCCAGGAAGAAGCGGGCGGTGCCGCCGGAGTCGTTCCAGTCGGTGAGGAAGTTCGGGTGCAGGTCCCAGAGCGTGTACATCATCAGCCAGAAGCAGCTCATGATCAGCAGCCAGGTCGCCAGGCGCCAGTCGCCCAGCGTGCGCAGCGTGCGCGCGAGCACCTGCCCCGGGTTCGCGGTCTTGTCGGAGCCGCTGGCGAAATCCTTGAAGGTGAACAGCATCAGGTAGTTCAGCGACATGACCGCCGCCGCGGTGAAGAACAGCGCCTGCCAGGAGTAGTCGTGCCGGATGAAGTTGGCGAGCATCGGCCCGATGGCTGCGCCCACGTTCACCACCCAGTAGAAGATGCCCCAGCCCAGCGAGGAGCTCTTGCGGTCGAGGTTCTGCGCCAGGCTGCCCTGCAGCGCCGGCTTGAAGAAGGCCGTGCCGGTGGCCAGGACCACGATGCCGAAGGTGAAGCCCAGGAGGCTGCGCTGCGTCGCCATCAGGCAGTAGCCCAGCACGTTGCCGGTGATCGCCAGGAACAGGCTGCGCTTGTAGCCGTAGCGGTCGGCGAAGCCGCCGGTGAAGGTCGGCAGGATCGACTGGAAGGCGAACCAGAGGGCGTAGATGGTGCCCTTGTCGGCGGCCGTGAAGTGCAGGCCGTGGGGGTCGTCGGCCTGCATGATGTAGATCGCCACCACCGAGCGCACCAGGTAGTAGGAGAGGCGCTCGAACATCTCGATCGTGTTGAGCAGCCAGTAGCCGGTGGTGAAGCCCAGCAGCCTGCGGCGGTCGGCCAGCGCGTCGGCGATCGGCGTGGTGGTCATGGGGCGGTCCTTTCGGGCCGGACAGTGCGGCTGCGGCCATCATGATTAGCTTGTCCCGGACAGGCGACAGAACGGACAGTATAACAAAGGGAGCCCCCCGCCATGTCCGGGAAAATCAAAGGAACGCTCCTCGCCTCCCTGCTGCTGGCGGCGACCCCCGCCCTCGCCCAGTCCGACTGGGGCCTGCGCGGCGGCCTGACCATCGACCCCGACCAGGTCCACGTCGGCGCCCACGTGAACGCGGGCGAGATCTTCAACGACGGCTACTTCCTGCCCAACGTGGAGGTCGGGTTCGGCGACCACGGCACCCTGATCGCCCTGAACCCGGAGCTGGTGTACCGCTTCGACCGGCCCAGCCGGTCCCGCTGGGGCTTCTACATCGGCGGCGGGCTCGGCATCAACATCTACGACTGGGACGACGGGCCCCGCGACTACCGCGACGACACGGACACCGAACTCGGGCTGAACATCCTGGGCGGCATGTCCCGGGCGCGCCGAGGCGGCGGGGACGTCTTCCTGGAACTGAAGCTGGGGGTGGCGGACTCGCCCGAAGCCAAGGTGACGGTCGGGATCGGGTTCGAGTAGTCTCCCACTCCAATGTGGGCTAATATGGATTAAATATCGTATAAATATAGATAAATGGATGTGGGTTCCTGATCCCATCCCGGGGCTTGACGGTCGGCATCTATTTGGCTATATTGCCAAACAGCCAACGACAGGAGGCCGCCATGGACGACAGCACCCGCCGCAAGTACGACTCCCGCGCCCGCGTCATCAAGGCCATGGGCCACGGCACCCGACTGTTCCTCGTCGATGAACTGTCGCGCGGGGAGCGCTGCGTCTGCGAGCTGCAGGAACTGGTCGGGGCCGACATGTCGACGGTCTCGAAGCACCTCGCGGTGCTGCGCGAGGCGGGCATCGTGCGGGACGAGAAGCGCGGCAACCAGGTCTTCTACTCGCTGCGCTGCCCCTGCGTGCTGAACTTCTTCGCCTGCGTCGAATCGGTGATGCAGACCTCGGCCACGCAGGCCGTGGAACTGGCGAGGTGAGCTGATGGATTGGCGCCGCGAGAGCAAAGTCCTCGGCCTGGTCGTCGTCGTGTTCGTCGGCCTGTACCACCTGCCCGTCGGGGCGCCCCGTTTCGACGGCGCCGTCGTCGAGGCCCTGTCGCTGGTGCGCTGGTACGCCCGCGAGCACGTGCTGCTCTGTCTGGTGCCGGCCTTCTTCATCGCCGGCGGCATCTCGGTCTTCGTGAACCAGGCGTCGGTCATGAAGTACCTGGGCGCCGGTGCACCCAAGGCCCTGGCCTACGGCGTGGCTGCGACCTCGGGCACGGTGCTGGCGGTCTGCTCCTGCACGGTGTTGCCGCTGTTCGCCGGCATCTACGGCCTGGGCGCGGGGATCGGCCCCGCGACCGCCTTCCTGTACTCCGGGCCGGCGATCAACGCCCTGGCGATCATCCTGACCGCGAGCGTGCTCGGCCTGAAGATCGGCGTGGCGCGGGCCGTGGGCGCGGTGGTCTTCAGCGTGGTGATCGGCCTGCTGATGCACGCCATCTTCCGCAAGGACGCGCGCGAGTCCGCGCTGGCCGCCGCCCCGCCGCCCGACGACCAGGGCGGTCGCCCCCTGCACCGCACGGCCCTGACCTTCGCGGCGATGGTCGCGGTCCTGATCTTCGCCAACTGGAGCGGCGCGGCCGGGGGCTTCTTCGGCGCCGTGCACGCCGTGAAGTGGTGGCTCACCGCCGCGGCGGCCGCCGGTCTCGGCGCGACGCTCGTGGCCTGGTACGGCCTGGCCTGGTGGAAGCCGCTCGCGGCAGCCGCGGCGGTGGCGTTGACGGCGCTGCTGCGGCGCGACGATCCGGTGCTGCCGTTCACCGTCGGCACGCTGGCCTTCGCCTGGGCCGTGGCGAGCCGACCGGGCGAGCTGCGCGAATGGTTCGCCGCCAGCTGGTCCTTCGCGAAGCAGATCCTGCCGCTGCTGCTCGGCGGCGTGTTCATCTCCGGCCTGTTGCTGGGGAGGCCCGGCCACGAGGGGCTGGTGCCCTCGGCCTGGATCGCCCAGGCGGTGGGCGGCAACTCCCTCGGCGCCAACTTCTTCGCCGCGTTCGCGGGCGCCCTGATGTACTTCGCGACGCTCACCGAGATCCCCATCCTGCAGGGCCTGCTGGGCTCGGGCATGGGCCAGGGGCCCGCCCTGTCGCTGCTGCTGGCGGGGCCCGCCCTGTCGCTGCCCAGCATCCTGGTGCTGCGCACGATCATGGGGCTGCGCCGCACGCTCGTCTTCCTGGCGCTGGTCGTGGTCCTGTCGACCGTGACCGGCGCGCTCTTCGGCTGGCTCGCCTACTAGGAGGTCCGCGTGAAGGACATCGCCATCCTGGGCACCGGTTGCCCCAAGTGCCACAAGCTCGAGCAGGAGACGCGCCGCGCCGCGGCGGAACTGTCGCTCGACTGTGAGATCCGCAAGGTGTCCGCCGTGGCCGACATCATGAAGTTCGGCGTGATGATGACCCCGGCGCTGGTCGTCGACGGACAGGTGAAGGTCGCGGGCAAGGTGCCGTCGTTCGACGAGATCAAGAAGCTCATCGCAGGGGAGGCGTGAGATGGGCGGCAAGCCGTCGCGCTCGGCGCTGAATCGTTCCATCATCGTGGTCTCCGTGATCGCCCTCGCCGCGATCGTCTACCTGGTGCGCCCGGCCGCGCAGGGCGGGGGTGCGGGCGGCGGCGGCGCGACGACCACCCTGCCGCGGCTCGTCGATCTCGGGGCCGACAAGTGCGTCCCCTGCAAGATGATGGCCCCCATCCTGGAAGAGCTGCGCGCCGAGCAGGCCGGCCGGTTCGAGGTGGTGTTCATCGACGTCTGGAAGAACAAGGAGGAGGCCGAGAAATACGGCATCGACCTCATCCCGACGCAGATCTTCTACGCGGCCGACGGCCGCGAGCTGTTCCGCCACGAGGGTTTCTTCGCCAAGGAGGAGATCCTGGCCAAGTGGAAGGAACTCGGGGTCGCACCGAAGGGCAGCTGACCGGGAGGTACGCCGTTGGCATCGCTGTTCGCCTCGCTCACCGCCGCCGTTTCCGGCTCGCCGCCCGTGGCCCTGGGCGCCGCCTTCCTGTGGGGCGTGCTGAGCATCCTGCTGAGCCCCTGCCACCTGGCGAGCATCCCGCTGATCGTGGGCTTCATCCAGGGACAGCAGGGCGATGATCCGCGGCAGGCGCCCCTGACCCAGCGCCGGGCCCTGTGGCTGTCCACGCTGTTCGCGTCGGGCATCCTGGTCACCATCGCGCTCATCGGCGTGATCACCGCCGCCGCCGGGCGCATGCTGGGCGACGTCGGCGGGCTGGGGAACCTGCTGGTCGCCGCGATCTTCCTGGTCGTGGGCCTGATCCTGCTGGACGTGATCCCGCTGAACCTGTCGGCTCCGGGCGCCGTGGGGCTGCGGCGCAAGGGGGCCTGGGCGGCGCTGCTGCTGGGGCTGGTCTTCGGCGTGGCGCTGGGACCCTGCACCTTCGCCTTCATGGCGCCCATGCTGGCGGTGACGTTCAAGGTCTCCTCCACGCAGGCCGTCTTCGGGGCGGCCCTGCTCGCGGCCTACGGGCTGGGCCATTGCCTGTTGATCGTCGTCGCCGGCACGAGCACCGCCTGGGTGCAGCGGACCCTGGACTGGAACGCGGGGTCGCGGGCCGGCGGCATCCTCAAGAAGGTCTGCGGGGGTCTGGTGATCCTCGGCGGGCTCTACCTCGTCTTCACCTCCCACTAGGAGCCGGTCATGAAGCGCTTCTGCCTCGCGATCCTGCTGACCCTGGCCGCGGGAACCGCCGTCGCCGACCAGGCGCCCCGGCCCGACGTCACGGTCTACTACTTCCACGGCGACTTCCGCTGCAAGACCTGCCTGAAGCTCGAGCAAATGACCGTCGAGACGGTCAGGGACTCTTTCGCCACGCAGATCGAGGACAAGGTCCTGGAGCTGCAGGTCGTGAACTTCATGTCCGAGGGCAACGAGCATTTCGAGCAGGATTTCCAGCTCGAGCAGCAGTCCGTGATCGTCGTCGAGCGTGACGCGGGCAAGGTCGTCCGCTGGAAGACGCTCGAGAAGATCTGGGACCTGCACGACCAGCCCCTGCAGTTCGCCGCCTACGTCGCCGGCGAGACGCGGCTCTACCTCGACGGCGTCCCGGATCCCAAGCCGTGAGCCGCCGCCTCCCGCGCGTCCTGTTCCTCTGCACCGGGAATTCCTGCCGCAGCCAGATGGCCGAAGGCTGGGCCCGCGCCCTGCACGCCGACCGCTTCGCGGCCGCGTCGGCGGGGATCGAGACCCACGGCCTGAACCCCCGCGCCGTGCGCGCGATGGCCGAGGCCGGCGTGGACATCTCGCATCACGCCTCGAAGACCGCGGCCGACCTCGGGCCCGAGCCCTTCAACCTCGTGGTCACCGTCTGCGGGCACGCGCACGAGACCTGCCCGGTGCTGCCGGGCGCCCCGCGCACGCTGCACCGCGGCTTCGACGACCCGCCGCGCCTGGCGGTCGGCGCCGTCGACGAGGAGGCGGCCATGGCCCCGTACCGCCGGGTGCGCGACGAGATCCGCGCCTTCGTCGCCTCATTGCCCGACCTGCTGGACCGCTTCGACTCGAACCGCCTCGAAGAGGGAGACCGCCCGTGACCACCGCCGCCTGCATCGATAAGAAACCGCTGGGCCTGGGCTTCTTCGAGAAGTGGCTGACGCTCTGGGTGCTGCTCTCGATCGCCGCTGGCATCCTGCTGGGCAAGCTCGCGCCCGGAGCCTCGCGCGTGCTGGACGCGATGTCCGTCAACGTCGGCGGCGCGCCGGTGATCTCGATCCCCATCGCGGTCTGCCTGTTCTTCATGATGTACCCGATCATGGTGAAGATCGACTTCGCCGAAGCCGTCAAGGCGGGCCGCAGCGGCAAGCCGGTCGCGCTGACCCTGGTCGTCAACTGGCTGATCAAGCCGTTCACGATGTACGGCTTCGCCGTCCTGTTCCTGGGCGTGCTGTTCCGCGGGCTGATCGGCGCGGACGCCGTCGACCTGGTCAAGATGCCCCTGGGCCTGGACCTGCCGGTGGGCGCCGCGCACGGCGTGGGCCGGGTCGTGCTCGAGGGCGGCGTGAAGATGCTGGAGGTGCCGCTGTGGCGCAGCTACCTGGCGGGCTGCATCCTGCTGGGCATCGCGCCCTGCACGGCCATGGTGCTGGTCTGGGGTTCTCTGGCCCGCGGCAACGACGGGCTGACGCTGGTCATGGTCGCCATCAACTCGCTGACGATGCTGCTGCTCTACGGTCCGCTCGGCGGCTTCCTGCTGGGCGTGGGCCGGCTGCCGGTGCCCTGGCAGGCGCTGGTGCTGTCGATCGCGGTCTACGTGGCGCTGCCCCTGGTCGCGGGCTGGCTGTCGCGTCGCTGGCTGGTGGCCGCGAAGGGGCGCGACTGGTTCGAGCAGCGCTTCCTGCACGTGCTGACGCCGATCACGATCGTCGCGCTGCTGGCGACGCTGGTGCTGCTGTTCTCGTTCAAGGGCGCGACCATCCTGGCCAACCCGCTGACGATCCTCTGGATCGCGATCCCGCTGTTCGTGCAGACGGTCACGATCTTCGCGCTGGGCTACGCGCTGGCCAGGCGTCTGGGCCTGCCCTACCGCGACGCGGCGCCCGCGGCGATGATCGGCGCCTCGAACCACTTCGAGGTGGCCATCGCGACGGCGGTCATGCTGTTCGGCCTGTCCTCGGGAGCCGCGCTGGCGACGGTGGTGGGGGTGCTGATCGAGGTGCCGGTCATGCTGCTGCTGGTGCGGATCTGCCTGAAGACGCAGCGGCTGTTCCCCGCGGCATCCCGCTGACGGCAACGCACGCGCCGGCCGGCGAAGATGCGATCTTCGCCGGCCGGCGCTCTTGCGTCACGAACGTCGGCTCAACGGCCGGCGGTCACGGATTCGACACGGACCCGAGCACGATCTCGACCCGCCGGTTGTTGGCGCGGCCCTCGCTCGTGCTGTTGTCGGCGATCGGCCGGCTCTCCCCGATGCCTTCGGCCAGGATCCGGTCGGCGGGATAGCCGCTGCGCACGAGATAGCTGCGCACGGCGTCCGCCCGACGCTGCGACAGGTCGAGGTTGTGGTCGTCGGACCCCTGCGAGTCCGTGTAGCCCTCCACCACGATGTTGCGGTCGGCGGTCGCGGCGAGCGCCTTGACGAGCCGCTGCAGCTGCGACTCGGCGCCGGGCATCAGGGTCGACTCGTTGGAGCGGAAGAGGAGGCCACCCGAGAGGGTGAAGAACTCGCCCCGCCGGTCGTCCTTGGTGGCGATGAGCGCGTCGAGCTCGGCCTGGGTCTCGGCGGTCGTCTGCTCGGCCGCGAGGCGGGCCTTCTGCGCGACGGCCAGCTGGTCGGCGGTCGTCTGGCCGGCGTACTCGGAGACGGCCAGCGCCGTCCGCGTCTGGTTCAGGTCCTGCGTGCTGCTCTCCAGCCGCCGGGCCTGTTCCGCCGACATCCTGGCGGCCTCGAGACGGGCCACCTCGGTGGCGACGAGCTGCTCGTTCGTCGGCTGGACCACGGCCACGACGGCGGGGGTCGCCGCCGGCGTCTGGATCACCACAGGCGTGCGGTCCTGGATCACGATCGGCGTGCGGTCCTGGTTCGCCAGGCCCTGGGCCGTGGCCATCTTCTCGGCTTCCAGGCGCGCGATCTGCTCGGCGGCGAGCTGATCGACCGATGCCTGGCCGACGGCCTCGGAGACGGCCAGCGTCGTCCGCGTCTGGTTCAGGTCCTGGTTCTTCTCCTGCATCAGGGCTTCCTGTTCGGCCATCCTCGTCTCGGTCACGAGATGGGCCCTCTGCTCGGCGGCCAGCTCGTCGGTCGTCGCCTGCACGGCCTGCTCGGAGGAGGTCAGGGCCGACCTCGCATCACGCAGCTCCAGCGTCCTCTCCTGGAGGATGTCGCCCTGGGCGGTGTTGAAGTCGGCGTTCGACGCCGTCGCGTTGTTGCGCTGCAGGGCGATGGAGGCGGAGGCTTCGGCCATCTCGGCCTTGCGCTGCGCCACGTACGCGAGGTCGCGCGTGCGGTACGAATCGGCATCGTCCTTGAAAGCCGCCTCGGCCTTGTCGAGCGCGAGCTGCGCCTTGTGCAGCTCCTCCGGCGACAGTTTGGCCGCCGGCCCAACGCTCGCCCGCTCGTAGGCCGCGCGGGCGCCGGTGAGTTCGCTCGGGGCGGTCGAGCCGCAGCCGCACATCAGCACGGCGCCGGCGACCATGATCAGCAATCCGGTCGTTCTCATGTTATTCTCCTTACAACCGTTCACCGGTTGTCGTTCTGGAGCTGGTGGACCCGCTCCATGGCTTGTGCCGCTTCCGTTTTCTCGTCCTGCTCACGGGAGAGCAGGATGGCGAGCTCTGCATCGACCTCGGCGCGCATCAGCAGCGACGCGGCCTCGTCCTTGTCGCCCTTCTCGGCCAGGGCGTTCGCGCGGTCCAGCTCCTCCTTCGCCAACTGCAGGTGCAGGGCGGCACGCGGAACGGAGCTCGCTCCGACCGCTTCGGCCGCGCGGATGGCGGAGGTCGACGATTCGGTGCGCAACGGGGGGTTGCTCGAACAGCCCGCGGCGGCTACGACCAACAGAAGACAACAGGCCGTCGTTACGGATCTCATGGGTTCCTCCTCGACTACGGAATTCATCTTGCCCGGACCGGGACAAGGCAACTCGCGTGCCGCCGCGCCGGCGCCTTAACCCGCATGGAATCAACGGCCGCGAGCGGCCGGCACCGGCCGGGCTCCCTCATTTCGATGGGGTGGGGATCATTGTGATGCGGCGGCCCCGCCGCGGTATGCCGGCGGCGTGGCGCGGTGCCCCGTTGTTCGTATGCTGTCGAAGACGCGTGTCGTGACGATCGCGCGGAACACCAGGCTCCACGATAAGGATGCGATCATGACGAACGTCGGCTCGAACCCGGGACATCGGCACGGCGCCGATGATATCCCCGCCAACTGGACCGTCGCCGAACTCGTCATCCGGCACCCCGCCCTGCGCGAGACGCTGGAGCGTTTGGGCGTCGACTACTGCTGCGGCGGCAAGAAGCCGCTGGCCGCGGCCGTCGCGGATGCCGGCCACGATTGGACGACGGTCCGGACCGAACTGCAGGAAGCGCTGGCGTCATCGGCGGACGGCGCGCCGCCCGCCGACTGGAACACCGCCGCGCTCGGCGCGCTGGCCGACCACATCCTGGAGAAGCACCACGCTTTCACCAAGACGCAGCTGCTGCGGCTCGACGGACTGCTGGCCAAGGTTCAGAACGCGCACGGTGCGCACCACGGCGCCGTCCTGGAGAGCCTGCGGAGCGTCTTCGACGACCTGCGCGCGGAACTCGACGCCCACCTGATGAAGGAGGAGCAGATCCTGTTCCCCGCCATCAAGGGCATCGACGCGTTCATGTCGGACCGGGGCGAACGGCCGGCGATCCACTGCGGCAGCGTCGGCCATCCCATCCGCCAGATGGAACACGAGCACGACGGCGCCGGCCAGGCGCTGGCCGCGATGCGCCGGATCACCGCCAACTACCGCCTGCCGGCGGACGCCTGCCAGACGTACTGCGCGCTGTACGACGGCCTGCAGGCCCTGGAGGCGGACCTGCACGAGCACATCCACCTGGAGAACAACATCCTGTTCCCCAGGAGCGTGGCGCTCGAAGAGGACATGAACACGAGGCACGCCTGAACGCCCTCCCGTGCGGGGCCCGCCGGCGCGGCGATCGCCGACGAAAGCGCCCGGTGGCGGTTTGCGGGACCCGTATCTATGGTGAGCACCTGACCGGACATCGCAGCAACCCCCACCCACCGAGAGCGCCGTGCACGACCACCTGCCAGCCCAC
>JAURXS010000496.1 GCA_030654305.1 bacterium
GCGAGGCGCTGACGAACGACCAGTTGCGGCTGATGCGGGCGGTGGAGGTCTGCTGCCCGCTGATCTGGTCGACGGCCCCCACGTCGTTCAGCAGGTCCTCGCGGCTGATCGTGCGGCTGGACATGTCCACGCTCGTCTGGAACTGGTAGGCATCGAGCAGCGCGTCCTGCCGGTGGGTCCACTGGAACTGCCACTCGCGGGTGCGGGGTTCGCCGCCCAGGCTGAGCCGCCGCGAGTAGTTGGCCTCGCCGCCGAAGGCGTACCGCTTCACGTACTGGTTTTTCAGCTGCCAGGTGAACTCGCGTCGCTCGTTGTAGTCGCCGCGGAACGTGAAGTCGGTGTAGTCGCTGGTCGCCCAGTAGTAGCCCCAGTCGCGGATGTAGCGGCCGGTGCGCTGCGACCAGCCGAAGTTGAAGCTCGGGAACAGGATGCCCGAGCGGCGGCCGGACTCGAGCGACTTGAAGTAGAAGGGCAGCGCGAAGATCGGCACGCGGCCGATCTTCAGCACGATGGGCTTGGCGGCCATCTTGTCGCCGGGGCGGACCTTCATCTTGTCGGCCCAGAAGTGGTAGTGCGGCTCGGCCAGGTCGCAGGAGGTCATCCGGCCGGAGCGGATCTTGAGCGTGCCGTCGTCGAAGCGCTTGATCTCGTCGCCGACGTAGTAGAACTCGTCCATCGCCGTGGCGCCCGACAGCACGGCGCCCGTGCGGTGCTCGAAGTCGTAGCCCATGTCGTCGCCGGCCATCTTCTGGCCGCTGTCGACCAGCAGCGGGTTCTCCGCGGCGTAGAGCTCGCGGTCGGCCAGGTCGAGGCGGATGCGGCCCGCCTTCAGGTCCATCGAGCCGTAGAGCATGCGGCTGTCGCCGGCGATCGCGATGCGCTTGCGCTCGAGGTCGAAGAGGGCCGTGCGGCCGGTGTATTCGACCTTCTCGCTGGCCGCCGCGAAGTCCAGCGAGCGGCGGCCGTCGGCCAGCGTTTCGGACGCCGCCGAGGCCAGGGCGCGCGCGACCAGCGCCGCCCCCCCCGTGCTGT
>JAURXS010000497.1 GCA_030654305.1 bacterium
CGGCTCTCCGTCACCGGGTACGTGGAGTGGGTGATCGGCGACCTGCGGCCGAAGTCGGCCATGCACGTCGTCACCGGGATCGACGCCAGGACGGGCGCTCTCTTCGCGCGCAACTCGTACAACACGGAGTTCGCCGGCCGGGTCGCCTTCTTCGACGCGGACGACATGACCCGGTCGTTCACCTGCGACCGCACGGAATTCCTGGGACGCAACGGCTCGCTGCGCGACCCGGCCGCCATGTCGAAGCCGCGGCTCTCGGACCGGACCGGGGCGGCGCTGGACCCCTGCGCCGCGATCAGGATCCCCTTCGAACTGGACATCGATCAGCGGCACGAGCTGGTCTTCAGGCTGGGCGCCGGACGGGACGCCCGGGACGCGGGCGACCTCGCCCACCGCTTCCGGGGCGCCGGCACCGCGCGGGACACGTTCGTCGCGGTGCGTCAGTACTGGCTGCGCACGCTCGGCGCCGTGCGCGTGGAGACCCCGGACCCGGCCCTCGACGTGCTGGCCAACGGCTGGCTCCTGTACCAGGCGCTGGCGTGCCGGCTCTGGGCCCGCACCGGCTACTACCAGCCGGGCGGCGCCTTCGGCTTCCGCGACCAGCTGCAGGACGCGATGGCGCTCGTCCACGCCGAACCGCGGCTGCTGCGCGAGCACCTGCTGCGCTGCGCGGCCCGCCAGTTCGCGGAGGGCGACGTCCAGCACTGGTGGCACCCGCCCGCGGGCCGGGGCGTGCGCACGCACTGCTCGGACGACTTCCTCTGGCTGCCGCTGGCCACCGCGCGCTACGTCCTGGCCACGAACGACACCGGCGTGCTGGACGAGTCCCTGCCCTTCCTCGCGGGTCGTCCGCTCAAGCCGGAAGAGGACTCCTACTACGACCTGCCCGGCCGGTCCCGGGAATCCGGCAGCCTGTACGACCACTGCGTCCGCGCCGTCCTGAACGGCCTGGCCGTCGGCGAGCACGAGCTGCCGCTCATCGGGAGCGGCGACTGGAACGACGGCATGAACCTGGGGGGGGCGCAGGGCAGGGGCGAGAGCGTCTGGCTGGGCTTCTTCCTGCAGGAAGTGCTGACGCGCTTCGCCGAGGTCGCCGACCGGCACGGCGACGGAGCCTTCGCCGAACGCTGCCGGCGGGAGGCCGCCCGGACGCGGCAGAACGTGGAAGCGAACGGCTGGGACGGCGCGTGGTACCGCCGGGCGTACTTCGACGACGGCACGCCCCTGGGATCCGCCAGCAACCCCGAGTGCCGGATCGACTCGATCGTCCAGAGCTGGTCGGCGCTCGTCCCGGGCGGCGACGCCGCGCGCTCAAGCGCGGCGATGGCGGCGGTGGACCAGCGTCTCGTCCGCCGCGGCGACGGCCTGGTCCAGCTG
>JAURXS010000498.1 GCA_030654305.1 bacterium
CGGCAGCTCGAGGTACATGGCGCGCGACCCCCCGGGCGCGTCGACGATCAACCGCAGCTTGCCGTGGTCGCCGGTGCGCAGCTGCAGTGGCACCTTGAAATCCACGCGCAACGTGTCGAGGTCGGTCTCGCCGGTGCCTCGGAAGACCGGGGCGCCCGGCTGCCAGTAGTCGAGGCTGGCCGTGCCTAGCTGGTAGTGGCGTTCGTCGCGGGACTCCTGCACCAGCAGGTCGTACGTCGTGCCGGGAAGAACAGACAGGCCCTGCTCCGAGAGCACGCAGACGACGTGCTCGAGGCGGCCGGTGCGCAGGCTGTCGGAGGTCGCGGCGTGCAGGGCGGTGCCGCCGGCGGGATTCGGCAGCGCCAGCGCCGGGTCGCCGAACAGGTTGTAGCGGTAGCTGTTGTGCATCATCTGGGTGTTGCCGCCACCGAGCCCCACCTTGGCCAGCCAGAGGGCCGCGCCCGGCGTGCGGTCGGGATCGACCGTGCGGCCGGGATAGAGGCTCGCGTAGAACCGGTCCGAGAGCGGGTCGTTGTAGATGACGTAGCTGACCTGGGAGGCCGCGATCGCCGCGATCGTGCCGCCGGCCGGCTGCGAGACGAACACCTCGGCCATGCTCTGGCGGACGGCCGAGTCGTAGATGCCCACGTCGCAGCTGAAGGCCAGGAAGATGCCGCGGCGCAGGCCGTTGTTCAGGCCGTAGATGTCGTCGGTCAAGAAGAGCTGCTCGTCGGCCAGGGTGTGCTCCGAGCCGTGGCCGATGTAGTGGAAGACCGTGGTGCCTTCGTTCAGGGCGTTCTTGGCCGCCAGCCGGGCCAGCGGCTTGTAGACGCCGCTGGGGGCGGCGGCGTAGTCGATCATCAGCAATTTATCAGCGTCGAGCGTCCAGGGCACGTACGTGTCGACCAGCTCGATCGCCTGCTGCGTGTGCACGCGCTCGAAATTGCCCGGGCTCGACGGCTGCGTGAAATCGTCAGCCGCAAACACGACCCGATTGCGCCAGGCGCCCGGCGGCGGCTCCATCTCGTAGGCGACGATGCGGTCGACCATGCCCGCGGCCTCGTCCAGGTCGCGGGCGGTGAGGCGGCCCACCGCCAGGTCGGGCACGTCCAGGCCCCAGACCGGGGCGTCGAAGGACACCAGGGCGTCGTCCGTGGCGTAAGGGTAGGCCGAGTAGTCGGTCAGCAGGTCGGGGAAGAACGTCCGCGTCCAGGTGGGCAGCAGGTCTTCGTACTGGTTGCGGTAGCCGCGGTAGTCGCGCGACGCGTCGCCCGCCAGGCAGACGTAGGCCAGGCGGCCGCCGCCTCGTTCCCACAGCCATTTCAGGAAGTTGCGCAGGGCGAAGGGGTCCTTCACGCCGGCGCCGAAGCTGTCGTACACGTCCTCCTCGTCCACGGCCACGGACACCGGGTCGTGGTCGACGCCGGGCAGGACGAGCGACCGATGGGCGGCCAGGCGGGCCGCGGGCGCGGTCAGCCGCGGGTCGTGCAGCACGACGTGATCGCACTCGCCCGACATGCGCAGCAGGTCGCCCGGCGTGCGGCGGCTGTGCGCGGCCGGGGCCAGGGCCTCGGCGTCGGCGAAGGCGACGAGGTGGGCGTCGGTCGCCGGATCGCGCAGCAGCCCGAGCGCGAGCCGGTTCGCCGCCAGGGACTGCCCCGTCAGCGCCCGCGGCGCGTCGGGGTCACTCACGTCCCAGCAGGCGGGCGCGGCGCCGGCCGGGTGCGTCAGGACGAGGTCGACGGCCTCGCCGGGCAAGTCGACCTGCTCGCCCCAGTGGGTCACGTCGAACTGGCCCGACAACTTCACGAGCCTCTCCCACGACATCACGTCGAAGGAATCCAGGATGAGCGACGGTGACCCGTCGGGGCTCTCCTGTGACAGGGTCAGGGTGTTGGGACCGTTGCGCACGACGGTCGTCTCGCCCGCCAGGCGGATCCGGAGGCTGTCCTGCTCCTGCCGGACGGTCCAGGTCGTGTCCAGGTCCTGCCCCGCCTGGTCGCCGCTGTTGATCCAGGTGCGCGCCGTGTTGAGTTCCGCCGAGCCCTCTCCAAAGCGGTGGTTGGAGCGGACGTCGACCTGCAGGAACATCGTGCTGCCGGCGATGGCCGACGGCAGGGAGAACGGCACGATCTTGCGGTCGAAGATGGCGGTGTCCCAGGCCCAGTCGTCCTGCAGACGGCCGTAGGCTTCCAGGACGTTCTGCTCGAAGTGGTGGCGGGCCTTCTGCAGCGTGTCGGCCACGGCCGCGCCCGGCGGCGCCGCGAAGGTCGCGATGCGCAGGGGCGTTCCCGGCAGCGGCGACGCGTCGGCGTAGCCCTCCCAGGTCAGCCAGTAGACGCTGCGGCCGGCGTAGGGGTGCTCGCGCCAGTCCAGTCGTGCGGCGCCGTCGACGCTGCGGTCGGCCCAGGCATCGGGACCGACGGCGTAGAAGAGCAGGGCGTCGCCGGAGTCCCAGGTGCCGTCGGCGTCCTCGAGCTGCAGCGCGACCTCGCTCATGGCGTACCAACCGTCCTGCCAGCTGCCGGGCAACGACCCGTCCTCCGGCAGAGGCGTGATGTCGGCGCGGTAGACACGCAGCTTCCGGGAATCGATCGAATTGGCGCCCACGCCGTCGAGGGCCAGGTGGAGGGCCGTGATCCGGTGCACGCCGGTGGCGGAGATCTCCAGTTTGATCCAGTGGTCGGTCTGCAGGAAGGGGTGGCCGACGTCCTTGTCCGCCGCCGCGTCGGGCAGGGCGGACCTGCCGCGGGCGAGCGCGGCGTAGAGGGCGGGGTTGAGCACCGCGGCGGCGCCGAAGGGATCGCCCGCCTCGCCGACGCCGTCCGTCCCGGCGGCCAGCGCTCGCGCCGACTCGCCCGACGGCGCGTGGTCCACCGCGACGGTGATCTCGGCCAGCAGGCCGCCGCCCGCCAAGGGATCCACCACGAGCGCGGCGACCGGCACGCCCCGCAGCGTCCGGACGGCGTCCAGGCGCACGGCGACGGCCGGGTCGGTCGCCGCGGCGGGCGGGATCGACCAGGCGGTCCCCGTCACCAGGACGCGCGGGCGCG
>JAURXS010000499.1 GCA_030654305.1 bacterium
GCTCTGCTTGAAGTAGCCGACCGAGACGTCCACCGGCAGCATCGGCAGCCAGTAGTTCGCGCTGGCCGCCAGGCCGAAGCCCCACAGCTTGATCTTGCCGACGTCGCCGGCGTCGATGTCCGGCAGCCAGCGCACGGTCGCCTGCAGGCCCATGATGCCGCCGACCGAGGCCTGGGGCATGACCAGGGGCACGTAGTCCAGGTCGACCAGGCTCTCGATGCCATCGGCCGTGTAGACGGGCAGGCCGGCGTAGTAGGCCGTGATGGTGCCGGTCTCGTCCTCGCTGCCGAAGACCGAGGGACCGCTCATGACCAGGGTGCCCTCCTCGCCGTAGCGGGGATCGAGCGGGTCGATGCCGTAGCGCTCGTCCAGGGTCACGCGCTCGGCCGTCTGGAAGGTCTTGGCCTCCTCGTCGAGCTTGGTCCCCATGGCCTTCAGGCCGAAGGTGAGCGTGAACCGCGTGCCGGGGATCGCCGCGGTGTGGAACAGGGCGCTGTTCTGGTTGGCGCCCATCCCGGTGACCAGAGGAGCCAGGTAGCCGCGGGCGTACTGCTCGCCCACGTCTTCGAGCAGGGCTTCGAGGTCGCCCCCGTCATCGTCCTGCGCCAGCGCGGGGACGGCGCCCAGGACCAGGACCAGCAGGCCGGCCAGCAGCATCCAGGCCCGGCCGTATTGCAAACATGTCTTCATCGTCGTCCTCCTGCGACAGGTGATTTCGGAACCTGCGGCGAACCTAGCACACACCCCGTTATCAGGGCCAGGACTATCAGGATTCCGCCCGCATCGCCGTGGGGCCCGCGGTTTCCGAACCGAGGAACATCGACCACTGGGCCAGGGCCAGGTCCGAGACGATCCAGGGCGAGGAGTCGCCGAGCTTGCGGACGACGGTGCCGGGTTCGGCGTGGCCGAGGCGTTCGCGGTGATGGCGGGCGATGCCGGGCAGCAGGACGCTCACGACCGTGAACAGACGCAGGGATCCGGGCGTCCAAGTGACGAGGTTGCTGTTGCCGCGGTGCGCGACCTGGGCGCCGTACCGGCGCAGCTCCGTCGCTTCGTCGGCGGTGAGGGCGGGCACGTGCCAGGGGCCGGCGGGCGTCGCGTGCAGCCGCACGAACCCCGGCCGGCGGTAAGAGCCCAGGACGAGCCGGCCCTGATCGTCGCTCAGGGTTTCCAGCAGGCTGACCGAACGCAGGCCCGCAACGGACTCGTCCGGCAGCACCGCGAGCACGCGCTGGACATCTCGTTTGTCGAGGGAGTGCCGGAGGGAGGCGGCGAGCGGCGTGACGATCACCCGCGCCGGGCGCCGGGGCAGCTGCGCCATGCCGTCTTCCGGTCCGCCGGTGTCTGTCGACGTCACGGCACCTCCTTCGGGGCGGCCGCCCGGGAAGGGCGGGGGGGACCACCCCATGATACCCGAGCCGGGCGGCCGGGGCAATCGGGGCGACCGCCACCCGGTCGCGTCAGGCGTCGCCGGCGCCCTGCGGGGGCGAGATCAGCTCGCAGGCCTGGCAGTGGGGATCCTGCTCGGACTTCGCGCGGCAGAAGTAGCCGAACCCCTCCACCCACTCGGCGCTGCCGCGCGGGCAGCGCTCGGTGTAGTCGATGAACTGGACGAGCCGCTCGACGATGACCCGGGGCATGGCGTGCTCCATCTTGCAGGCGGCGTCCTCGGCCGTGGCACCGTCGACGCCCAGGATGCGCACGAAGAACGCGTTGAGCGCCCGGTGCCTGCGGATCACGTCGCGGGCCAGGGTCTCGCCGGCCGCCGTCAGCGTCACCACGCCGTAGGGTTCGTAATGGATGAGGTCCTTCTGGGACAGGATGCGCAGGGCCTGCGTCACCGACGAGCTGTTGACGCCGAGCCGCTGGACCAGGTCCTTCGAGCGCGCGACGCGCTTCTCGTCGATGACGTGCGAGATCGCCTCCAGGTAGTCCTCCTGGCTGGCGCTGAGCTGCTGCTCGGCCATGGCCGCCCCTTCGGGATAAACAAGAAATGTTTGTCTGGATCACAATAACGCCGGGAGCGGCGCTGTCAACCTCGGCGGGGGGCGATCAGTAGGTCCAATCAGTAGGTCAGGGTGACCGAGCGGAAGAAGTCGCGGATCTCGGGATCCTCGAACAGGGCGTCGTCCTCGCTCCAGGCGGTCACCACGAGCATCCGCCCGCGGTGGAGGTAGCCCTCGTACCAGGCGGAGCGGGTCCCGCCCGCCTCGCGGCAGAGGGCGAGCACGCCCTCCATGCCGTCGCGGATGACGGGGGTCTGGCGCACGATCTGCAGGCGGCGGTCGCTGATGCCGCGGGCGACCGCGGCCGTGACGTCCTCGACCGTCAGGGAGCCGCCGTCCGGCCGCTCGAACCAGACGCTGACCGAGCAGCCGTGGGAGGTGTCGCCTTCGCGGTAGCACTCCGCCCGCACGACGGCGTCGCGACCGTCGCCCGCGGACGAGGGCACGGCCCGCGTCCGGATGCGGGCGCAGCCCGACGGCCAGGTCGCGATGAACTCGCCGTCGGGGTTGGCCAACCTGGAGGCGGTCTCGATGGGCTTCAGGCCGTTGTCGACGACGTCCGGCGCGGTGTCGGCGGTCGCGCGTCCCGCGTCGGCGGTCCCGACGTCACCGGTCGCGGTGCGGTCCTGCTTGTCCTTGCCGCCGCAGCCGGCGAAGAACGCCAGGAGCGCCAGGAACACCAGGCAGGCGGCGGCGCGCAGCGGGAATCTCGCGGTCATCGACGATCCTCCACGGCCAGCAGGGCCTCCATCTCGTCCATCAGCGCGCCGAAGACCAGGAACACGTCGCGCACCGGCTCGTCCGTCGTCACGTCGACGCCGGTGCGCAGGAGCGTTTCGACGGGGTGGCGGCTGCAACCGGACCGCAGGAACCCGAGGTACTCCCCGCGCTCCGTCTCGCCGCCCTCCAGCACGCGGCGGACCAGGGCCGTGGAGGCCGAGAACGCGGTCGCGTACTGGTAGACGTAGTAGTTGTAGTAGAAGTGCGGAACGCGGCTCCAGGTGCGGGCGCTGCGCGCCTCGTCCAGCACGACCTCCGGCCCCCAGTAGTCCCGCAGGAGGCCCAGGTACAGCTCGTCGAGGCGGTCCGCCGTCAACGTGCCGTCCTGCTCGCCGATACGGTGCACCGCCAGCTCGAATTCCGCAAACATCGTTTGGCGCACGACCGTGCCCAGGATCTGGTCGAGGTGGTTGTCCAGCAGCGACAGGCGGCGGGCCGGGTCGGTGGTCGTCGCCAGCAGCCGCCGCTGCAGCAGCAGCTCGTTGAAGGTCGAGGCCACCTCGGCGGTGAAGATCGGATAGTCGCTGTAGACATAGGGTTGCGAGTGCGTGGCCATCCAGCTGTGCAGGGAGTGGCCCATCTCGTGGGCCAGCGTGAAGGTGTCGCGCAGCTGGCCGCTCCAGTTCAGCAGGATGTACGGGTCGGTGCCGTGGATGCCGCTGGAATAGGCCCCGCTGCGCTTGCCGGCGTTCTCGTGGACGTCGATCCAGCGCTCGGCCAGGCCCCGGCGCACGATCTCCAGGTACTCCTCGCCCAGCGGCGCCAGAGCTTCGCGGAGCAGCCCGCAGGACTCGTCGTAGGTGTAGGTCGGCTCGCCGTCGGGGAACATGGGCGCCGACAGGTCGTGGTCGCGCAGCTCCTCCAGGGCGAGCACCCGGCGCTTCAGCCGCGTGTAGCGGTGCACGAGCGGCAGCTGCGCGCGCACCGCGGCCACGAGGTTGTGGTAGACCGGCACGGGCACGGCGTTGCGGTGCAGGGCGGCCTCCAGCGTGCCGGCGTGCCGGCGGGCGCGGGCGAAGAAGACGTGGTTCTTCACGTTGGCGTCGAGGGTGGCCGCCAAGGTGTTGCGGTGGCGCCCGTAGGTGTCCAGGAAGGCGCGGAAGTTCTCCTCGCGCACGCGCCGGTCGCGCGAGCGGGAGAACTTCTGGTAGCGGGCCTTGGTCAGCGCGACCTCGCGGCCCGCCTCGTCGCGGATCGCGGGGAAGACCAGGTCCGCGTTGTCCAGGGCGCCGAAGATCGTCGACGCGCCGCGCGAGATCTGACCGGCCGCCGCCAGCAGCGCCTCTTCGGACGGGGGCAGGGTGTGGGGACGGCTGCGTCGCAGGTCGGCGAAGTGGTGGTCGTAGAGGCCCAGGCGCGGCTCGGCCGCACGGCAGACCGCCAGGGTTGCGTCGTCCAGGGCGAGGAGTTCGGGGTCGTACCAGCTCGCCGCCTCGGCGAACCGTACCCCGAGGGTGTCCGCCCGCCCCTTGCGCTCGGTGTGGGCGCCGATGCGCGTGTCCTCGTCGCTGCGCAGGTGGGCGTAGACGTGGACCCGCTCCAGGCGGTGGCGCACGTCGAGCACGCGTTCGGTGGCCTCCAGGAGCGCGGCGGCGGACCGCCCGAGGCTGCCGGACAGGGCGGCGATCCCCTCCAGGTCGGCCGACACGGCGGCGAAATCGCGCTCCCAGGCCTCCCAGTCCGGGTAGATCCGGCTCAGGTCCCAGGTCTGGTCTTCGGGGATGTCCGCGCGCTCGCGGCGGGCGGACGGATCGGCTGCGGCCATGCGGACCCTCCGTGCGGGTGCGGGCGTCAGGCGTCGGGGAAGCGCTCGCGGATCACGACCTCTTCCAGAGGCAGCTGGCCGCCGCGCGGCTGGGGGTGCTCGCGGCGCTTGCCGACGGCCACGGCCATGACGATCTCGTGGTCGGGCGGCAGGTTGACCAGCGCGGCGGCCTCGGCGAAGTCGAAGCCGACCATGGGGCAAGTGTCGTACCCCATCGCCTTGGCCACGAGCATGATCGTCTGCGCGGCCATGCCGCCGGAGCGCAGGACCTCGTCGTGCTGCAGGTCCTCGCGGCCCTCGTAGGCGCCGACGATCAGGGGCACGATCGCCGCGCGGGCCGCCTCGGGCGCGTGGCGCCAGTAGCGGCCGGGGTCGCGGGCGTGGGCCTTGCGGTCGCCGCAGATCAGGATCACCAGCGACGCCTCGGCGAATTGGGCCTGGCGCCAGCCGATCGCGCGCAGCCGCTCCTTGCGCTCCTGGTCGGCCACCAGCACGAAGCGCCAGTTCTGGAGGTTGAACGAGGTGGGCGACAGCACCGCCGCCTCCATCAGCCGGCGGATCTCGTCCTCGGACATGCGGTGCGCGGGGTCGAACTTCTTGATCGAGCGGCGCTCGGCGACAGCCGTGAAGACGTCCATCCGGATCCCTTTCACCGAAGGCGGCGGCGGGCCGGCCCGGGGCCGGCGACGAGAAGTAGATGAGTACACGCGAAAGACGGCCGCGTCAACGAGGGGGGCGTCCGCGGCGCTCAGACGACCACGTGCAGGGGCACGCTCTCGATGCGGTTGCGCCCGGAACTCTTGGCGCAGTAGAGGGCCTGGTCCGCCAGTTCGAGCAGCTCCATCGCGCCCAGGCCCTCGCGGTAGCCGGCCACCCCGCCGCTGATGGTCCGCGAGTCGCGCCCTTCGGGGAACTCGCGCGTGACCGGCAAGGTGAACACGAGCTGTTCGAAGCGCATCCGGATGCGTTCGGCTACGGTGATGGCGTCGTCGAGGCCCGTGTCGGGGAACAGGACGACGAACTCCTCGCCGCCGAAACGGAAGGCACGGTCGTAGTCGCGGATCGAGGCGCGCAGCAGCTTGCCGAACCTCGCCAGCATGCGGTCGCCCTCGAGGTGCCCGTGCAGGTCGTTCCAGGTCTTGAAGTGGTCGATGTCGAGCATCAGCAGGGACAGGTGGCGCCGGCGGTGCTGGCAGCGCTGCACCTCGTGCTCCAGGCTCTCGTCGAGGAAGCGCCGGTTGAACAGGCCCGTCAGCGGGTCGAGGTTCATCTGCTCGCGGATGCGGTGGTTCTCCAGGTCGAGGTCCTCGAGCGAGCTGGCCAGGTCCCGGGTGAAGTTCATGGCGCTGTGGACCTCCCGCTCGTTGCGGCGCAGCAGGTGGACCATGTTGTTGAATTCCTCGCCCAGTTCCTCGACGATCGACGGGCGGGCGTCCTTGTAGACGGGACACTCTTCGCAATCGATGGGGAAGCAGAGCGTGTCCGGATGGGAGCGGCGGCGGCTCTCGCGCACCCGCTGCCAGCAGCGCTCGTGGCGCTCGCCGGAGACGAAGCACATCGCGGGCCCGGACCGCAGGGGGTCGCGGGAGCGGCCCAGGCAGAGGTTGTCGTAGAACACTTCCTCGCCGTCGGCGAGGCGGGTGAACAGCGGCAGGATCTCGTCGCGGATCCTCTGGATCTGCAACTGCTCGAACACGACGTCGTGCGCTTCGCCGGCCATCAGCGGCACCCTCCCCGGTCGGCAGGCCCGACCGCCCCTCGAAATCCCGCGCGAGTGGACTCCAGCAACAGCAGGGACTATCATCGGCCGTTCCGGGAACGGCTTGAACATGGATCGCAGGGTCGGACGAGGAAGGACGGACGGGAATGGGCCTGCTCGGCGCGCTGTTCGGCGGCACGGTCGGCTTCATGCTGGGCGGACCGCTCGGGATGATCATCGGGGGCGCGCTGGGCTCGCAGACCAGCGCCCAGGTCGTGCGGACGGGCGCCCGCGGCGCCGGCGTCCAGGACACCCAGACCGCCTTCCTGGTGGCCGTCATCAGCCTGGCGGCCAAGGTCAGCAAGGCCGACGGGCACGTCTCCGAGGCGGAGATCCGCACCTTCGACGCCTTCCTGCGCGACCACCTGCGGATGTCGCCGGAGGACCGCCGGATGGCCGGCCGCATCTTCGACGAGGCCCGCGACAGCCCCATCCCGGCCGGCGACTTCGCCCGCCAGGTGCGCGGCGTCATGGGCCAGGCCCCGGATCGGCTGCGCCTGATCGTGACCCTGCTGCTGCAGATCGCCCACGCCGACGGCCGCATGCACCAGGCCGAGGACGAGATGATCCGGGGCATCGCCCGCGACCTGGGCCTCACCGACCGCGACTACCAGGAGTGCCGCGCCCTGTTCGCGCCCGTGCAGGACAGCCTGGAAACCGCCTATGAGGCGCTGGGCGTGGCGCCGGACGCCACCGACGACGAGGTCAAGAAGGCCTACCGCCGCCTCGCGCGCGAGTACCATCCCGACATCCTGCAGGGCAAGGGCATGCCCGAGGAGTTCCTGCAGTCGGGCAAGGAGATGCTGCAGAAGATCAACGCGGCCTACGACCGCATCAAGAAGGACCGGGGGTTCTAGCCGTGCCCGAACTGCCGGAGGTCGAGAGCGTCGCCCGCGCCCTGCGCGCTGCGCTGACGGGCCAGCGCCTGACCGGGATGCGCGTGCGCCACGCGGTCTGCGTGGAGCCTTCGGCGGCAGCCGTGCGAGGCGCCGTGCTCGGCCGCACGCTCGACCGCGTCCACCGCCGCGGCAAGTACCTCGTCCTGACCTTCGGGCAGGGCGACCCCGCGCCCGCCCACCTGATGCTCCACCTGCGGATGACCGGCCAGGTCCTGTTCGAGCCCGCCGACCGCCCCGACCGCCACGTGCACCTGGTGCTGGACTTCGACGGCCGCGAGGTCCGCTACCGCGACGTGCGCAAGTTCGGGCGCTGGACCCTGGTCGACGACGCCGAGAACCCGTCGGCGCTGGACCACGTCGGGCCCGACATGCTGGAGATCCGCTTCGCCGCCTGGGCCGACCGGCTGCGCCGCCGGCGCGCCCCCTTCAAGTCCGTGCTGCTGGACCAGGGGGTCGCCGCCGGGGTGGGCAACATCTACGCCGACGAGGCCCTGTTCCGCGCCCGCATCCACCCCCTGCGGCGACCCGCCGACTGCGACGACGCGGAGCTGCGCCGGGTCTTCGACGCCGTGCGCGGGGTGCTGCGGCTGGCGGTCGAGCACGGGGGGACCACGTTCCTGGACTTCCGGGACTTCCACGGGCAGCCCGGGAATTTCCGGCGCAAGCTGCGGGTGTTCCAGCGGGACGGGGAGCCCTGTCGGGACTGCGAGGCCGAGTTGGAGCGGATCGTGGTGGGGGGACGGGGGACGCATTTCTGCCCGGTGTGCCAGCGCTGACGACGGGGCGGACCCTCAAAATCGCTCTTATATGTATTTTAATGGATCATTTTTTGGATATCACCCATCGTGAAGGTGACTCGCCACGGCGCTCCCCGCCAGCCACCCCGTCGTCCAGCAACCCTGGAAGTTGAACCCTCCGGTCACCCCGTCGACGTCCAGCAGCTCCCCCGCGAAGTACAGTCCCGGCACCAGCCGGCTCGCGAAGGTGCGCGGGTCGACCTCGCGCAAGGCCACCCCGCCGCAGGTCACGAACTCCTCCTTGAACGGCGACTGCCCGTCGATCGACAGGTGGGTGCGCTTGAGATCATCGGCCAGGGTGGCGGCCTCGTCGCGGGTCAGCTCGGCCCAGATGCGGCCGTCGGGCATGGCCGTGCCGTCGACCAGGGACTCCCACAGCCGCTGCGGCAGGACGACCGGCGCCAGGGTGCGGACCTGCCGGCGGGGGTGGTCGCGGCGCGCCGCGGCCAGGGCCTCACCGACGGCGGCTTCGGCGACCGCCGGGATCCAGTCCACCAGGACGTCGAAGCGGTAGTCGAGCGCGTGCAGCTCGCGCGCGCTCCAGGCCGAAAGCAGCAGCACGGCGGGGCCGCTCAGCCCGTCGTGGGTGACCAGCAGGGGACCGCGGCGGCGGTGCTTGGTGCCGGCGAGGCGCACCTCGGCGTCGGTGAAGGCGATGCCGGCCAGGTCCCGCAGGCGCGGGTCGCGGCAGCGGAAAGTGAAGAGCGAGGGCACCGGCGGCGCGACCGTGTGGCCGAGTTCCGCGGCGGCGGTCCAGCCGGCGTTGCCGCTGCCGCCGCCGGTGGCCAGCAGCAGCGCGCGGGTGCGCAGGGGGCCGGCGTCGGTCTCCAGGGTAAATCCACCATCGGCGTCGCGGGCAGCCGAGCGCAGGCCGCAACCCAGGCGCAGTTCGACGCCCGCGTCGCGGGCGGCGCGCTGCAGGGCGTCGACGACGGTGTGCGAGGAGTCGGTGACCGGGAAGAAACGGCCGTCGGGCTGGGCGCGCAGCTCGACGCCGTGCCGCGCGAACCAGGCGACGGTCTCGGCCGGGCCGAAGCGGGAGAAGGGGCCCATCAGCTCGCGGCCGCCGCGCGGGTAGAACGTCGCGAGCTCGCGCGGGTCGGTGCGGACGTTCGTCACGTTGCAGCGGCCGCCGCCGCTGATCAGCACCTTGCGCAGCGGCTCGCGGCCGCGCTCCAGGACGATCACGCGGGCCGCTGGGGCCAGCTCGCGGCAGCGGATGGCGGCGAAGACGCCGGCGGGGCCGGCGCCGGCGACCACGAAGTCAGCTGCTGCGGACGAAGCGCTGGGCATCCTGTTCACCATTCGTCCGGTTTGGCGATCAATCGTCCGCTGGGAAGAGTTACCGGATCTGGGAACTGGTGGGCCAGATAGCGTTCCTTGCGGATCTGGAACGAGACCGACACCAACTGGGCGAGTTCATTGTTCTTTCGTTTGTATGGAAATCCGAAACAGATTCTTTTTGTAGGAAACAGCCGCGTTGTCGTCCTCACTCCAGGCGCCAAATCCGTATCCCCGGTGATGAGCACGATGGTGTC
>JAURXS010000500.1 GCA_030654305.1 bacterium
TTCTTCCCCGTCGACAACATGCCGGAGTGGGCGCGCTGGCTGACGCGGATCAACCCCATGCGGTACTTCATGGACATCGTGCGCGGGGTGCTGCTGCGGGGGGCGGGGCTGGCGGATCTCGCCGGGGAACTGCTGACGCTGCTGGGGATGGGGCTGGCGGCGTTCGGAGGGGCGGTGTTGGCGTTCCGGAGGGAGGGAGCGAGGGGGTAGGCGGCCTATCCTGTCGAGCTGCGGGCACGCAACGATCCTCAAACCCGGAGCGATGATGGTCGATCCGAGATTATCATACCCGAGTTGTGGAACGGTCGGCATAGGAAGGACCAACCCATGTCACGTAAGCCCGGGAAACCGCCGTTGCGCGACGGCCTGCTGCAACCGCTCCAGGACTTCCTGCAACTGGAGTCCGCCGGCGGCCTGATCCTCATGGCGGCGACCCTGCTGGCGCTCGTCGTCGGCAATTCGCCGCTCGCCGGCCGCTACGCGGCGCTGCTGGACCTCCCGCTGGCGGTCAGCGCCGGCACCTTCAAGATCGCCAAGCCGATGCTGCTGTGGATCAACGACGGCCTGATGGCGGTGTTCTTCTTCCTCGTCGGCCTGGAACTGAAGCGCGAGGTGCTGGAGGGGCACCTGTCGAGCCCGCGGCGCGCGAGCCTGCCGGCCTTCGCCGCGGCGGGCGGGATGCTGATGCCGGCGCTCATCTACATGGCGTTCAACCGGAGCGACCCCGTGGCGATGAAGGGGTGGGCCATCCCGACCGCGACGGACATCGCCTTCGCGCTGGGCGTCCTGTCGCTCCTGGGCCGGCGGGTGCCGGTCGCGCTGAAGGCCTTCCTGTTGAGCGTCGCGATCTTCGACGATCTCGGCGCCATCATCGTGATCGCCTTGTTCTACACGGCCGAGCTGTCCGCGCTATCGTTGGGCATCGCGGGGGGCCTGATCCTGGTCCTGGTCGCGCTGAACCGGCTGGGCGTGATGCGGCCCGCCGCCTACGTCCTGGTCGGCATCCCGCTGTGGGTGGCGGTCCTGAAGTCCGGCGTGCATGCGACGCTGGCGGGGGTCGTGCTGGCGATGGCCATCCCGCTGCGCGCATCGTCGCGACCCGGGCGGACGCCGGGTGCCGAACCGCCCCTACGCCATCTCGAACACGCGCTGCACCCCTGGGTGGCCTACGGCGTCCTGCCGGTGTTCGCGTTCGCCAACGCCGGCGTCCCGCTCGCGGGTCTCGCGCCCGCCGACATGATCCACCCCGTGCCGCTGGGGATCGCGGCCGGCCTGCTGATCGGGAAGCTGGCCGGCGTGCTGTCGTTCAGCTGGCTGGCGACGCGGGCCGGTCTCGCCTCGCTGCCCGACGGCGCCGGCTGGCGGCAGATGTTCGGCATCGCCCTGCTGTGCGGCATCGGCTTCACGATGAGCCTGTTCATCGCCTCGCTGGCCTTCGAAGCGGGCGGCGCGTCGTTCCAGGGGCTCGAGCGCCTCGGCATCCTGGCCGGGTCGCTGGTGTCGGGGGTGGCCGGTTACCTCGTGTTGCGCGCGGCGACGCGCTCCGCCTGACAGCAGGGGACCGGCCCGGTCCCTGGATTCCCGTTCAGCCAATGAGAGCGGACATACAGGATTGATTATATCCTAATTATCCCGTATCACGGAGATACGCTGCGGGATCCCGAACCACGAGGGACGACATGATCGGCAAGTCATTGCTGCACTATGAGATCAAGAGCCTGCTCGGCAAGGGCGGCATGGGCGAGGTCTTCTGCGCCCGGGACACCAAGCTGGGCCG
>JAURXS010000501.1 GCA_030654305.1 bacterium
GGCCCTCGCCCGTCGGGCTGGCGATGGTGAAGCTCGTGTAGCCCTCGCCGCCCTCGCCGAGGCCGGCGTAGATGGGCGCGTTCTTGACGAAGATGCTGGTGTTGATGACGCGGGCCATGCGGCTCATCGCGTCGATGTCGCGGCTGTGCATCGATGCCGAGTGGCCGAAGCCGTGCTCGGCGCGGCGGGCCAGCTCGATGCCGTGCTCGACGTCGGCGACGCGCACCACCGGCAGCACCGGCATCATCTGCTCGGTCCAGACCAGGGGGTGGTCCTCGGGCACCTCGCAGACGACCAGCCGCGGGTCGCCGGAGCAGGCGATCCCGGCGCGGGTGAGGATCTCGCCGGCGTTCTTGCCGACCAGCGACTTCTCGATCACGCCCGGCTTGCCGGGGCCGCGGGTCTCGCCGAAGACCGTGCGCTCGAGGCGGGCTATGTCCGAGGCGCTGGCGCGGTGGGCCCCGTGGCGCACCATGGCCGCGACCAGGGCGTCGGCCACCGCGGCCTCGACGAACACTTCCTTCTCGTCCACGCAGATGATGTTGTTGTCGAAGGAGGCGCCGCGCACGATGTCGCCGCCGGCCTTGGCGACGTCGGCGGTGCGGTCCACGACCACCGGCGGGTTGCCCGGCCCGGCGCAGATGGCGCGCTTGCCGCTGCGCATCGCGGCCTTGACCACCGCCGCGCCGCCGGTCACCACCAGCAGGCGCACCCCGGGGTGCTGCATCAGTTCCTGGGCCGAGGCCACCGTGGGCGTCGCCACCGCCGTCACCAGGTCGGGCGGGCCGCCGGCACCGACCACGGCGCGGTTGATCAGCCGGATCGTGAGCATCGATCAGGCGCGCGCGCTCGGGTGCACGTTGAACACGACGCTGTTGCCGGCGGCCACCATGCCGATGGTGTTGCAGATGATCGTCGAGGTGGGGTTGGTGGTCGGGGTGATGGCGCCGATGACGCCGAAGGGCGCCCAGTCGGTCAGCGTGAGGCCGCGGTCGCCGGTCCAGGTGCGGGGCTGCAGCGCCTCCGGCCCGGGTGTCTTGAGCGTCACGAGTCGGTTCTTGATGACCTTGTCCTCGAAGCGGCCGAG